>NZ_JAJKGM010000001.1:0-263932 GCF_021412605.1 Clostridium celatum | reverse complement strand
TCCTTCGTCCGCTATCGCGATTAGCGGAGTTACTATGACCTCTGCTGACTTCTGATAGTTCAGCTATATATCACTATATAGGTTATTGCTTTAGAAGTTCATCTTTATTAGCAATATATCTATCAGACCTCCCCAGGTAAGAACAACAACCTTCATCTCATATATCTGCTACATTTACTCCTAAGGTTTCGGGTAGTGTTGGACTTTATCTTGTTGTGCAGACTCGTCCGACCTTAGTAAGCCTCGTATGTAGTTCGTGTTCCTCAGACCGAGACTTTGCCTCCGACTTCCTTCAGATTCCACTTCACAATGGACACCATTGTCATTGGCTAGTGGTTCCCACTACCAAGCCCACAACGGACTTTCACCGTCAAGTTGTTGCCCATGCTGGGCACACACAAAAAAGACTTTTTTCTCTACAAGAAAAAAGCCTTATACTTACATCATAACTCTCATTTTGTAGAGCTTTAGCACTATAGAGCGTAGA
Source organism: Clostridium celatum (assembly GCF_021412605.1). Taxonomy (NCBI): domain Bacteria; kingdom Bacillati; phylum Bacillota; class Clostridia; order Eubacteriales; family Clostridiaceae; genus Clostridium; species Clostridium celatum. Next base: position 263,445 of record NZ_JAJKGM010000001.1, on the reverse strand, counting down.
TCTTAATTGATCAGCTACATTAGAAATCACCTTGGCGATGATTACTGCTAACCCATTGGAATCTCTAGATTTTTCTGGGCAGTAGCATTTGTCTCTATAGGAACCTCACCTAACAATCTATATTTTATTAAATTAATTCCTTATTCATAATATTCCTATACTATCTATATTGTCAATTTTTTTATTTCTCCATACTAACCAATTTATAGTAAGTTATTTTACCGTTCTATATTTTTGATTCTAATAAATTTTTAAATACCTTATTATGCTCTATATCCTTACTTAAACTTTGTATAACTTTTATAATAATTTTTTCATCTAGTAGCATTTTAGAATTTAATGAAAGCCCTATTGTATAAGCTTTTATTATTCTATAACTATTTATTAATACATCCACACTTAATGTTAAGTCTTCTCCTTTATTAAATGGAATCAAATCCTTAAATATTTGATTAACTAAATAATTTTCAAATATAAATGAATACTTTTCTAATTTTTTTGAAAGTTCACTGCTATATTTATTTATATCATATCCTTCAATTGCATTTGTATATTCTAAAATACACTCTTTTAATCTTATCCCTTTTATATTTTCTATTAACCTTTCATCTATAAGACTTAAATAAAATTCATTACTTTCATTATAAGCTTTACCTTTTAAAAGCTCTAAGTCTATAGTATTTTCACTAAAATCTTCTAAAATATTTTCTATAGACTCAAAGTCTAGCATTTTATAATTCTTTTCTATTTCTCTATAAAAATACTTTAATATATTTAATCTTTCTTCAATAGAAAAACTTCTATTTTGTATTATATTTATTGAATTTACTCTTATTTCCCAAAAATATTGAAGTAAGCTATCTGTTCCTTCAAAAGCTTCTGTATCAATAATTCTTCTTATTTCAATTGCCGATTCATCTATATCCTCTTCTATTTCAATAAATTCCATTTTTTCTTTATTTAAAAAAGCTTTAATACAAATTTCTTCACAAGATGGTAAACCTGATTTTTCATATATACCATCTATAATATTATATACTCTTGGAAACCTTTTGCATGTTATACAAAGATTTTCCTCACCAATTCTTCCATGTATGTCACAAAGCATATCATCATTTAAAAAGGGACATTTATTCTGTTCTTTAAGAATCATAAATCCTTTATTTAAAAAATCTTCATTTTCTTTATTTTCTCTAAATTTACCTTGCACTAACTCTTTAAGCTCACCTTTGCTATTAACATATTTTTCAAAGGTATTTTCATCTATATTTATATCCCATCCTGCACAACATGTATCTACACACTCTGAGCCTATACATTTAAAATCTGCCATATATTTTGGTATAAACATATTTACTTTCATATTTTTCTCCAATCATTATATTAAGTTTTATATAGATTATTTCTTTTCTATAATACATCAAAACCTCATGTTATGTAACTAAATTATTTACTAAGTAAATAATTTACGTATATTTCCCATGCCTCTGATTAATAATAAATTTATATAATTGGAGGTTTGATAACATGATTAATCTAAATAATAGTAAAACTAAAGAAAATTTAATGCGTGCCTTCGCAGGTGAAAGTCAAGCTAGAAATAGATATACTTTTGCTGCCTCTGTAGCAAAAAATGAAAAATATGCTATTTTAGAACAACTCTTTACATATACAGCTAATCAAGAAAAGGCTCATGCTTGGGAATTTATGAAAAGATTAAAAGAGTTTACAGGCCAAGAAATAGATATTACAGCATCTTATCCAGCTGAAGTTGAAACTTCAACATTAGTTCTTTTGAAATCTGCTGCAAAACATGAATCTGCAGAAGGAAATGAAATTTATACTGAATTTAGTAAAATAGCAAAAGAAGAAGGCTTTGATGCAATTGCTACTCTTTTCGAAGAAATTGCTTCAGTTGAAAGAGTTCATAGTGAAAGATTTAATAAATATGCTCAAGAACTTGAAAACGGAACACTTTTTAAGAGAAATGAATCAATTAAATGGATGTGTACTAATTGTGGCTTTATTTACGAAGGTACTGAAGCACCTCAAGCTTGCCCTGTTTGCGCTCATCCTCAAGGCTATTTTATTCCTTTCGAAAATTCTAATTTTGAATAATAAAAAGCTCCTATTTTTAGCAACGGGTTCCGTTTTAAGGTGCAAAGTGATGTAATCACATATAAAATCACACCTAAAATCGCAACCCTAATCACAAAGTTAAAATAGCAAAAAGTGGAATTAAAATATTCTTAACTCCACTTTTATTTAATTCGTAATATATTAATACAATTCTTCATCACTTATTTAATATTATATTAACATATTTTACTAAAATATTCTATAAAGCCTTTTTTATTAAAGATGTTATTTGTAAAATCACATATCAATTCACAAAGATAATAGATTTATTATTTTTTAAAAATACCTGTGATTTTATATGTGATTATGTATGTGATTTTTAATATATATTAGTATTTAAAATAATGGTATTCCTAGTATTTAAGCCATAAAATAAGAGAAACCAACTATGTGATTTTATGTGTGAATCATAGTGTGATTTCTCTTGAGATTTCAACCTTTTTAGCAACTTTTGCACCTAGAAACGGAACCCGTTGTATTTTTAGGAGCCTTTTTTATTCTTTACTATTAAAAAGGTAAGCTAACGCATTTCCTTTAGCTTACCTTCTATATTTCTATAAATTTTCTATTTCTCTCATTAACTCTTCAATCAAATCTTCTTCTTTAACTTTTTTTATAATTTCACCTTTTTTAAATATTAATCCTTCACCGTTACCACCAGCAATACCAATATCTGCTTCTCTTGCTTCGCCAGGACCATTTACTACACATCCCATAACAGCAACCTTAATATTTTTATTACAGTTTTCAAGCCTTTTTTCAACTTCTTCTGCAATCTTTATAAGGTTAATTTGAGTTCTTCCACAAGTAGGACAAGATACAAATGTCATTCCTTGCTTTCTTAAACCTAAGGCAATTAACATTTCCTTTGCCACCTTAATTTCTTCTATAGGATCACTAGTTAATGATACTCTTATAGTATCTCCAATTCCTTCAGCAAGTAAAGTTCCTATTCCCAATGTAGATTTAATAGTTCCTCTAAATACAGTCCCTGATTCAGTAACCCCTAAGTGAAGAGGATAATTACACTCTTTACTCATTAATCTATACGCTTCTATCATCATAGGAACATCAGAAGATTTAATTGATATAACTATATCATTAAAATTTAATTTTTCCAGTATTTTAACATGTCTTAATGCTGATTCAACAAGACCTTTAGCTGTTGGCTTACCATCTCTTTCTAAAATATCTTTTTCTAAAGACCCTGAATTTACACCTATTCTTATTGGAATATTTTTTTCCTTACAAGCTTCTGTAACAGCTTTTACTCTTTCAACACTTCCAATGTTACCTGGATTTATTCTAATAGCACTAATTCCATTTTCTACACACTTTAGTGCTAATCTATAATCAAAATGAATATCTGCTACTACAGGTATTGGTGAACCTGCACAAATATCTTTTATAGCTTCTGCAGCTTTCATATCTGGAACTGCACATCTTATTATTTCACAACCAGCTATATGAAGTGCTCTAATTTGAGCTAATGTCTTTTCTACATCCCTTGTATCTGTATTAGTCATTGACTGAATTGAAACTGGCGAATCTCCACCAACATATACAGATCCAACTTTAACTTTTATTGTTTTTTTTCTTTCCATTTTTAATCTCTCCTATAATTTAATAGGGAATAGTATATCTTTTAATGTTACTAAAATCATAAATCCTATTAAAATCATAAATCCTACATAATTTGCAGCTCCAACTATTTTATCTGGAACCTTTCTTCTTGTTATAAGTTCTATTAATAATATAACTGTCCATCCTCCATCTAGGGCTGGGAATGGTAATAAGTTAAATACAGCTAAATTTATACTAATAAAAGCTAAGAAGTATGCTAATGTTGCTATACCACTTTTAGCTGCTTGCCCTGACATTTTTATTATAGTAACAGGCCCACCAACATCTGTTTTAAAGTTAACATTTCCTGTAACCATAAGTTTTAAACTCTTATATGTTTGCCCTACTAATGAAATAGTTTCATTAAAAGTATGTTTTATCGCCTGAGCAATACTTGGATTTTCAACTACTGTATTATAGTATCCTATTTGATATGCTGTAGTACCATTAACTTCTACAACATTAGGAGTAATTGTAAGCTCCTTCTCTATTCCATTTCTATCTACAAGTAATTCGATTTCCTTACCTTTTGCAAGTTGAATACCTATAGAAACATCACTTGCTGTAAATACTTTAGATCCATCTATTTTTATAATTCTATCTCCTATTTCAAGCCCTGCTTCTTGAGCTGGCGAACTTTCTAAAAAATTACTTACTACTGGTTCACTAAAACCTATATTAGTAAAATAGATACTAAATACAACTATGGCAAAAATAATATTCATTGTTGCACCAGCTAAAATCACTGATATTCTTCTTAAAGGTGATTTACTTGAGAAACTTCTCTCATCATCACTAACTTCTTCTTCCCCTAGCATTTTAACATATCCGCCTATTGGAAACAATCTTAATGAATATTGAGTTTCTTTACCTTGCTTTGAAAATATTTCTGGTCCCATACCAATGGAGAATTCTTCTACTTTAATACCATTTACCTTAGCCATAATAAAGTGCCCAAGTTCATGGACTATTATTAATAAACTAAAGCCTAAAATTGCCATTATAATATACATTAATTATTCACTCCTAACTCCCATTTACTTCTTATATACTCTCTTACACTCTTATCTAAATTTATAATATTTTCTAACGTTAACTCATTACTATATTGCTTTTCAAATACTTTCATACATTCTTCAATGATTTCAGCTATTTGTAGGAATTTTATTTTTTCCTCTAATAACAATGCAACTGCTTCTTCATTTGCACCATTTAATACCGTTGGAGCTAATCCTCCAATTTTTCCTGCTTTATATGCAAGCTTTAAACATTTAAATGTATCCATATCTGGTTTTTCAAATGTTAATTGTGATATTTCATAAAAATTAATAGGTTGTGCTATCATACCTTTTCTTTCTGGATAATTTAAAGCATATTGAATTGGTAATCTCATATCTGGTGAACCTAATTGTGCAATCACACTAGCATCCTTATATTCTACCATTGAATGAATTATACTTTGAGGATGAACAACTACTTCTATATTATCATAGCTAGTATCAAATAAAAAATGTGCCTCTATTACTTCTAATCCTTTATTCATTAATGTAGCTGAATCTATAGAAATTTTTTGTCCCATATTCCACTTTGGATGCTTTAATGCCTCTTTTACAGTTACTTCTTTCAAGTCATCTATATTTTTCCCTCTAAAAGGACCACCTGATGCAGTTAATATTATTTTATTTATATCTTTATTTTTATATCCACTTAAACTTTGAAAAATTGCACTATGCTCTGAATCAACTGGTAATATTTTAACTCCCATCTCTTTTGCTTTATTCATTACTAATTCACCAGCAACCACTAAAGTTTCCTTATTTGCTAAAGCAATATCCTTTTTAGCTTCTATTGCAGCCATTGTTGGTTTTAATCCAATCATTCCAACTACCGAAGTAACTACTGTATCTATTTCATCTAAAGTGGCAATTTTGATTAATCCATCTATTCCACTAAAAACTTCTATATTTTTATTTTTTTCTATACAATAATTTTTTATAACTTCTGAGCAAGATTCATCCATCATTCCAACATACTTAGGATTAAATTCTTCTATTATTTCTTTCATTTTATCAACTGATGAATTAGCAGTAATACCAAAAAGCTTAATTTCACCATTTGATTGTCTTATTACATCTAATGTCTGAGTACCTATGGAACCTGTTGCCCCTAAAATTGATATGTTTTTCATTTATACCTCCTAAATGTTCTCTTCATAAATTATATCTTTTGCTAATAAACAATATATAGGCCCTACTAATATACCTATTATTCCAAAACTTTCAGCACCTATATACATAGATAATAGTACTACTAACGGGTGTATATCTAATTTATAACTTAAATACTTTAGCTCTAAAATTTCTCTAACTATTTGAAGTAACAAATAAAGTGCTATTAATCCTATTACTAGTAGATACTTCTTTATTATTATATTGTATATTATAATTGGAATAAATACAATTATAGTTCCTACATATGGCAGTATATCTAAAATTCCGCAAACAACACCTAAAAATATAGCATTAGGTATTCTTAAAATTAAAAATCCAATTATTGTTATTATCATACATATAAAAACTAAAATTACTTCAATTTTTAATACTTCTCGTAAATTATCTCTTTTTTTTCTTATTGTATAAATAACATTATAAGGTAATATTCTATTTAACACTCTAAAAAATAATTTTCTATCTACAATAAAAAAATAAACTGTGATATTAGCTACTATATATGATAATATTCCCTGTCCTGTAACCACTAATCCATTTTTAAATGTATTTGATGTAAAGACTTGTTTATTATTTTGCAATATTTCTTCAATATCAATACCCATAGTATTTTTTATATTTTGAATTAACTCTCTAATTTCACCTAAATAGTTTGTATAAATTTTCTCTATTAAATTAAATATTGAATTTCCAAAATAAAAAATAAAGCAAAACATCATAACATTTATTATTAATATGGTTAATGCCCCTGAAATTTTTTCATTAATATTTATCCTTCTTAATGCATCGTCTATAGGTTTACAAAGCATCGACAAAATGATAATGGTTAAAAATGGTTTGAAATAATTTTTTATTAAGTAAGTTAAAATAATAAATAATCCAAGTAATAAAACCAATGATAGTAACTTTTCATATTGATAATTTTTCTTATAACTATTATAAAATCTCATATTAAATAAATCCTATTCTATATATTTAATAAAAAGCTAGTTATTATTAAAAGAAACTCTAACTTCTTATCATAATATATATACTATAACTTTACTTTAGTTATACATAAATATTAGCTTTATATGTTTAACCAAAAAGCACGAAATTAAGAATATCTTAATTTCGTGCTTTCCTAAATTAATATAAATATAAACTATTTATTAATTTTAAATACCTACTATAAATGTTAAATAATAAAATACTACTACTGCATTAAATAAAATAGAATCAAATCTATCTAATATTCCACCATGCCCTGGTATTAAATTACTATAATCTTTTAAATCTACATATCTTTTTATTGATGATGCAACTAAATCTCCAAATTGACCCATTATTCCACAAAGAGCTCCAATTAAGAAGAAATGAACTATAGCAACTTCTGGTACATATGGACTTACTATTATACCAAATATTCCACATCCTAAAGTAGCACCTAAAAGTCCTCCAATAGAACCTTCTATGGTCTTCTTTGGACTAACCTTTGGACATAGCTTATGTTTCCCAAAAAATCTTCCAAAGTAATATGCTACAGTATCACTAAGCCATGATCCAATGAAAATTAACCATACTAAATATTGTCCATTAACCTTATTGTTAACTAATGGTATAAAACTAAATAATATTACTACATAAGTAAAACCTAAGATAGTTACTGCAACATCCATAAATGAATACTTCAAATCTATAATTGGAATTATTAAAGATAATACTACGGCTAAAACTAAAATATACATCATCTTTTCAAAATCATTATTAATAATATAATAAATTGCTAATAATATATAACTTATTATAGGAATACTTTTTATATTTTTAGTTTTTAATGCATTGTAAAACTCATATAAACCACATACTGATAATGCAATTGTAAATAACTTTAATGGTAATCCACCTAAAAATACAAAAATTAATAATGGAGCCAATACTACAGCTCCTATATATCTGCTATTTATTTTCAAACTTTTCACCTCCAAAAATTTTAAACTCCACCAAATCTTCTGTTTCTATTTTGATATTCATAAATTGCTCTTTGTAAATCTTCTTCTTTAAAATCTGGCCAATTTACATTAGAATACCAAAACTCTGAATAAGCACATTGCCATAATAAGAAATTACTAATTCTCTGTTCTCCAGAAGGTCTTATTATTAAATCTGGATCTGGCGAATCTTTTGTATATAAATAGTTTGAAAATAAATCTTGATTAATATCCTCTTTTTTTATTTTTCCATCTTCAACATCATTTATTATACCTTTTACAGCTCTTACTATTTCATCTCTACCACCATAATTAAAAGCAACATTTAAAACTAATCCTTTATTATCTTTTGTTAATTCTATAGCGTCATCTATTTCTTTTCTACATTCTTCTTGTAAAGCAGAAATATCACCTAAAACCCTAAGTACAACTCTATTCTCGTGAAGTCCTACTACTTCTTGTCTTAAATATTGAACTAAAAGCTTCATTAAAGCATTTACCTCATCCTTGGGTCTTTTCCAATTCTCAGTTGAAAAAGCATATAATGTTATGTATTTTATACCTAATCTATCTGCTTCTTTTACTACTCTTCTAATAGTCTCAACTCCAGCTTTATGACCCATGGTTCTTGGCAAGTTTCTATTTTTCGCCCATCTGCCATTACCATCCATTATTATAGCTACGTGCTTTGGAATATTATCTTTATCTAGTTCAAAATTTATATTTTCATCATCTTTATTAGCTTTAAAAAAACTAAACATTACTCTTGCCTCCAACTTTTTATAACAAACTAATACTATTAATATTAACAATTGTAATTAAAGCTTATAAATGCTTTTCTCTATGATTAAGAAAAAAACCTGCTATATAGCAGGTTTTAAATTGACATAATCTCTTTTTCCTTAGCTACTACTAATGTATCTATTTCTTTAACGTATTGATCAGTCTTCTTTTGAACACTTTCTTCACCTTTTTTAACTTCATCTTCAGAAATATGTCCGTCTTTCTTTAATGATTTAATCTTTTCATTAGCATCTCTTCTTATAGATCTGATTGCAACTTTTGCATCTTCACCTATTTTCTTAACATTCTTAACAAGATTCTTTCTTGTTTCTTCAGTTAATTCTGGAATTAATAATCTTATAATACTTCCATCATTTGAAGGGTTTATTCCTAAATCTGATTTTAAAATAGCTTTTTCAATATCTTTTAAAAGAGATTTATCCCAAGGAGTAATTACTAACATTCTTGGTTCTGGTGCTGAAACATTTCCTACTTGAGAAATTGGGCATAATCCGCCATAAGCTTCAACTTGAATTCTATCAAGCATAGTTGGATTAGCTCTTCCAGCTTTTAATGTTGATAAATCTGATTTTAAAACAGAAATTGTTTTTTGCATTTTTGATTCCGCATTATTTATTAACTCTTTAATCATACAATCCTCCCTATTTTTTAGATACAATTGTACCTATCTTGTGACCTTCCATTACTTTCTTAATGTTTCCTTCTTCACTAATACCGAAAACTAGTATTGGAATATTATTATCCATACATAAAGTTGTAGCAGTAGTATCCATTACTTGTAATCCTTGTTCAATTACTTCCATATATGTTAGTTTATCATATTTTTTAGCATCTGCAAACTTATTTGGATCTTTATCATATACACCATCTACATTCTTAGCAAGAAGTATTACATCGGCTTCAATTTCAGCTGCTCTTAGTGCAGCTGCAGTATCAGTTGAGAAATAAGGGTTCCCTGAACCTGCTCCAAAAATTACAACTCTACCTTTTTCTAAATGTCTTACGGCTCTTCTTCTTATAAAAGGTTCTGCAATTTCTTTCATTTCTATTGCAGTTTGTACACGTGTATGTACACCAATTCCTTCTAAAGCATCTTGAAGTGCTAAAGCATTTATACAAGTTGCAAGCATTCCCATATGGTCAGCAGTAGTTCTATCCATACCTTCACCACTTCTACCTCTCCATATATTTCCTCCACCTACAACTAAACCAACTTCAACATCCATATCAACTAAAGTTTTTACTTCTCTTGCAATTCTTCCAACTACATCAAAATCAAAACCGTATCCGTTTGCACCTGATAAAGCTTCACCTGAGATTTTTAACATCACTCTCTTATATGCACAATTTGCCATAAAAAATTCCTCCTACAATAATATGTACTCTTTTCTTTAAAAAAAGAGAACACAAAAGTGTTCTCTTGGTAATTACATACCCATAGTCTTAGCAACTTCTGCAGCGAAGTCTTCTTCAACCTTTTCGATACCTTCTCCTCTTTCGAATCTAGCGTATCTAGTGATAGTTATTGGAGAACCAACTTCTTTAGATTTTTCTTCTAAGAATTTAGCTATTGATTTATCTCCATCCTTAACCCATGCTTGATCTAAAAGACAAACTTCTTTGTAGTACTTTTGAATTCTTCCCATAACCATTTTTTCAACGATATTTTCTGGTTTTCCTTCATTTAATGCTTGAACTCTGTAGATTTCTTTTTCTTTTTCTAAAGCTTCGTTATCAACTTGTTCTTTGCTTAAGAATAAAGGATTTGCAGCAGCAACTTGCATACAAACTTCTCTAGCAACTTCTTCTAATACATCGCTTTCAACGTTACAAGCAACTTCTACCATAACTCCGATTCTTCCACCACCGTGAATGTAGCTAGCTATAGCTCCGTTTTCAATGTTGAATTTAACGAATCTTCTTACTGTCATATTTTCACCTAATTTAGCGATTAAAGCTGTTAAAGCTTCAGTAACAGTAGCTTCTCCATCCATTTTTTCAGCAACTAATTCTTCAACAGTTGTAGCTGAAGTGTTAGCAGCTAATTCTGCAACTTTAGTTGCAAATGTAACGAATTCTTCGTTAGCAGCAACGAAATCTGTTTCACAGTTAACTTCTACCATAGCAGCAGTTTTCTTGTCTGCAGAAACGAAAGTCTTAACTATACCTTCAGCAGCAACTCTACCAGCTTTTTTAGCAGCAGCAGCTAATCCCTTTTCTCTTAAAAATTCAACAGCTTTTTCTATATTTCCTTCAGTTTCAACTAAAGCTTTTTTGCAGTCCATCATTCCTGCACCAGTCATTTCTCTTAATTCTTTAACTGATTTAGCAGTTATCATCCTTAATTCCTCCTTAACATTAAATGTAAACCTTATTTTAGGGTAAAAGGTAAATGAAGTTACCCTCACCTACCTCTTAAAATAATTACTCAGCTAATTGTTCGCCTTGTCTTCCTTCGATTATACCATCAGCTAATTTAGCAGTTATTAATTTAACAGCTCTGATTGCATCATCGTTTCCTGGGATTACGTAATCAACTTCTTCTGGGTCACAGTTAGTATCAACGATAGCTACTACTGGGATTCCTAAGATCTTAGCTTCTGATATAGCATTCTTTTCTTTTCTTGGGTCAACTACAAACATAGCTCCAATGTTGTTAACGTCTAAGTTAGTTATACCACCTAGGTTAGTTTGTAATTTTTCCATTTCAGCTTTTAATTTGATTACTTCTTTCTTAGGTAAAACATCAAATGTACCATCTTGTTCCATTTGTTGTAAATCTTCTAATCTCTTGATTCTAGTTTTGATAGTTTTGAAGTTAGTTAACATACCACCTAACCATCTGTTGTTAACGAAGTGCATGTTTGATCTTATAGCTTCTTCTTGGATAGCTTCTTGAGCTTGTTTCTTAGTTCCAACGAAAAGAATGTCTTTTCCTTCTGTTGATACTTCTCTGATGAAGTTATAAGCTTCTTCTACCTTCTTAACTGTCTTTTGAAGATCTATTATATATATTCCATTTCTTTCTGTGAATATATATGGAGCCATCTTAGGGTTCCATCTTCTAGTTTGGTGTCCAAAGTGAACGCCTGCTTCTAATAATTGTTTCATTGATATTACTGACATTTTGTTACCTCCTGGTTTTTCCTCCACAATCTTCATTCTTATAAAGTTTCCTACTGAAAGGCACCATCTTTATAAATTAGACTGTGTGCGTATTTTGTTACCTAGGTTAGTATATCATAAGCTTTCTATCCTAGCAATATTTTTTTTATTAATCTTTTAAATTAATATTCTTTTTATATTCTTTCCATAGTTAGATAAAATAATAACTCTATTTCCTTAAAATTTAATATTAATTTATTGTTACTTCTATACTATGTATCATTTATTTTTTATATTTTTATTTATAAACACATAAATATAAAAGAGTTGCTACATTAATATAGTATATAATAATTTAAAACTAAATCTTTAATTATTATATTTTATATATTAGTTAGCAACTCTTATATTCTACTATCTAATTTTCTTTAACTCATCTACTAATTTTTCATTTAATATTTTTATATGAGTTCCCTTCATTCCTAGAGATCTAGATTCAATTACTCCAGCACTTTCAAATTTTCTTAATGCATTTACAATAACACTTCTTGTTATTCCAACTTTATCTGCTATCTTAGATGCAACCAATAGACCTTCATTTCCATTTAGTTCATTAAAAATATGTTCTACAGCTTCAAGCTCTGAATAAGATAAAGTTCCTATAGCTAATTGAACTACAGCTTTCTTTCTTGCTTCTTCTTCTAGTTGATCTTGTTTAGCTCTTAACATTTCCATTCCTACAATAGTAGTACTATGTTCAGCTAAAACTAAATCATTTTCAGTAAACTCTTCTCCAAATCTAGCAAGTAATAGTGTCCCCATTCTTTCTCTATTTCCTATAATAGGAACTATAGTAGAAATTTTATCTGCAACTGTACAAGCACCTTCACCTTTAAATACGCAATTACCATTGCTTTTAGTATTTGCTACAGTTTCTGTTATTTTAAGAAGAAGGTCATTATATGAAGTTGGTAATCTTCCTTCATTAATCACGTAATTCCTCATAATATCGCATTCAAAATCCTCTAAAAAAGTATGTCCTAATACCTTTCCTTTTCTGCTAATTATATAAACATTACATGATAAAACTTCACTTAAAAGCTTACATAAATCATCAAATACTACTGGATCTTTTCCGCCCTTTTGTAAAATTTTATTTAACCTTCTAGTTTTATTTAATAACGATGACATTTAATCATCCCCCCATCATAGCTTTTCTCTTAAAATGTGAATATTTTAAATTTTCAAATTTTTTTGATACTATACTCTTTTAAGAATATCATATCAAAAAAACTTTTACAACATTTTTTACATCCATTCGACAAAAGTTTTAAAATGGGAATTAGATTTTTATTCTTTTTCTTTTTCGTTTTCATTTTCTAATGGTTTAATATTACCACATTCACTATTTGAACATAAAGCATATTTTCCTTTTGTTTTTGAGAATTTTATAGTCATATAACTACCACACTCTGAACAAGGCTCTTTAATTGGTTCATTCCAACTTACAAAATCACATTCTGGATAATTAGAACATCCAAAGAATTTTTTGCCTCTCTTACTTCTCTTTACAAGGACTTTTCCTCCACACTTAGGACAAGGTACATCTAATTCTTCAACTATTGGTTTTGCATTTTGACACTCTGGATATCCAGGGCATGCTAAGAATGTTCCATATCTACCTTTCTTAATAACCATCATTCTACCACATTTATCACATGGTACATCACTTACCTTATCTTCAATAACTACCTTTGATATTTCTTTTTCTGCTTTATCAATAGCAACTTTTAAAGGAGCAAAGAACTCTTCCACAACTTTAGTCCATACTTCATTTCCTTCTTCAATATCATCAAGTTTTCTTTCCATATCTGCAGTAAAATCAACATCAACTATTTGTTTAAAATAATCTGATAATATATTATTAACTATAAATCCAAGTTCTGTTGGAATTAGATTTTTCTTCTCTCTAACTACATACTCTCTGCTTAAAATTGTAGAAATAGTTGGAACATAAGTACTTGGTCTTCCTATTCCTTTTTCTTCTAATAATTTTACAAAAGATGCTTCCGTATATCTCGCTGGCGGTTGAGTAAAATGTTGTTTCCCTTCTATTGATGCTGCATCTAAAACTTCACCTTCTTCAAGTATTGGTAAAGCTACATCATTTTCATCATCTTCTGTAGTATAATCATATATTTTCATGAATCCATCAAAATCTATATTAGATCCTGATGCCTTGAAATTGTATTTTCCATTAACTATATCAATGCTATTTGTATTTAATACACATGATTCCATTTGACTTGCAATAAATCTTTTCCAAATTAAGCTATATAATTTATATTGCTCTGGAGTTAAGCTTTCCTTTGCCTTTTCTGGAGTAATATCTATATGTGATGGTCTTATAGCTTCGTGAGCATCTTGTATATTCTTTTTACCTTTATAAACTCTTAACTTTTCTGGAATATACTTATCGCCATAATTTTCCTTAATAAAATCAATTGCTTTTTCTTGAGCTTCTTCTGATATTCTTACTGAGTCAGTTCTCATGTAAGTAATTAGCCCTACTGTTCCATATCCCTTTACATCAACCCCTTCGTAAAGTGCTTGTGCTATAGACATGGTTCTTTTTGTTATAAAATTAAGCTTTCTTGAAGCTTCTTGTTGAAGGGTACTAGTTGTAAATGGAGGAAGCGGATTCTTAACCCTCTTTCCTTTTTTAACCTTATGCACCTTAAACTCATTACCTTTTAAGTTTTCAATTATCTTATTGGCCTCTTCTTCATTATTTATTTCAATTTTTTTATTTTCGTATTTAGTTAATTTTATTGGGAACTTTTTTCTTTCCTTTTTTAATATACAATCAACTGTCCAATACTCTTTTGCCTCAAAAGCTTTAATTTCTTCTTCTCTATCACAAATTAATTTCAATGCAGCAGATTGAACTCTACCTGCACTTAATCCCCATTTTACATTTTTCCATAATATAGGGCTTATTTCATATCCAACTAATCTATCTACTATTCTTCTTGCTTGTTGTGCATCTACTAAATTCAAATTAATTTTTCTTGCTTCTTTTATTGATGATTTAACTGCAGTTTTAGTTATTTCATTAAAAACTATTCTACATGCATCATCTTCTGAAATCTTTAAAATATTAGCTAGATGCCAAGATATGGCTTCTCCCTCTCTATCAGGGTCGGTTGCCAGATATATTTTATCAGCTTTCTTAGCTGCTTTTTTTAATTTACTTATAAGTTCACCTTTTCCTCTAATAGTTATATATTTCGGAGTAAAGTTATCTTCTATATCAACACCTAATTTACTTTTAGGCAGATCTCTTACATGTCCCATAGAAGCTTCAACTATATAATTTTTACCTAAATATTTCCCTATTGTCTTTGCTTTTGCAGGCGACTCAACTATAACAAGATTTTGTCCCATACCATCAACTCCTATATCCTCTCAGGAGTTTTCACCCCCTAAAAATTTAACTTATCTTCGCATAATAATTACCTGGAAGGCAAATAATTTCATTTTTGTTTTGCAGTTCAAATAATAACTCAAATAAAGCTATTCTGTCAACTTTTACACTTTCAATTATTTTATCTATATGAATAGGCTCTTTTTGTATTACATTTAATAATTGATTTTCAATACTATTTTTCCCTATATTATTTTCTTTGACTTTAGTTATATTAAAAAAAGAATATAAATCTTCTCTTTCTAAAAAAGGAAATGCACCATCTCTTATTAACAAATTACATCCCTTGCTTCCTTCATTAAAAATACTCCCTGGTACCGCCATTACATTTTTATTTTGCTCTAAAGCATAATTTACTGTTATTAATGAACCACTTTTATTAGAGGCTTCTATAACTATAACACCTTCACTTAATCCACTTATAATTCTATTTCTTCTTGGAAAGTTATAAGATAATGGCTTAGTTCCTGGTAAAAATTCTGATATTAATAATCCATCTTTAATTATATTAGTATATAAATCTCTATTTATTTTAGGATATATGATATCAATTCCACAACCTAAAATTCCAATGGTTTTCCCATTTAGCCTTAAAATTTCTCTATGTGCTATAGAATCTATACCATATGCAACACCACTAATAACTCCAAAATTAATTTTCTTTAATTCAGATACTATAACTTTAGTTACCTCTTTTCCATACATAGAGTTTTTTCTTGAACCTACTATTGCAGCCATATTAAAATTTAATAATTCAATATCTCCTTTATAAAACAATACATATGGAGGATTATTTATTTCCCTTAATTTAATTGGATATTTTTCATCAGAATATGTTACATATTTAATATCTTCTTTTAATAATTCTATTTTCAACTCTTCTTCTTTATCTAAAGAATATTCTTTTAATTTATTTAAATTATACTTTTTAAACTCTTCATTTCTTATTATATTATCAATATTATTATAAATATTTTCTTCATTATTATACTTATTTATCAAATCAATCTTACAAGCGTTAGTAATTTCATTAGTAATTAACCATATTTGATAGCTATTCATAAACTCCTCCTTTTATAATATATCTCCAAATACATTTTTTCTATATCCCATAGCTTCTATTATATGATAATCTTGTATAATTTCTTCTCCGTCTAAGTCCGCTATTGTTCTTGCAACCTTTATTATTTTTGTATACCCTCTTAATGTTATACTATATTTACTATAATAATTTTCTAATATTCTTTTACCATCACAACTTAATTTACATAATCTTAAAACATCTTTACCTACTATTTCAGAATTATACTTATATTTCGTTCCTTCTAATCTATAATTTTGCATTTCACGAGCTAAAATAACACGTTGTCGCATATTGTCAGAATCAACTTTATCTTTTTCCTTAGTAATCTCCTCATATTTTATTCTTGGCACAAAGTTAAGTAAATCAACTCTATCTAATAATGCCCTTGATATCCTATTTATATATCTTTTTCTCTCTAATTCACTACACTTGCAAAGTCCCTCATTTCCTTCTTCCAAATACATTCCACATGGACATGGATTGAAAGTTCCGACTAAAATAAAATTACTTGGCAGTATATAGCTTTCTTTTAATCTTGAAATACTTATTACTCCATCTTCTAATGGTTGCCTTAAAAGCTCTAGTACATCTTTTTTAAACTCCAAAATTTCGTCTAAAAACAACACCCCATTATGTGCCAAGGTTATCTCCCCTGGTTTTATATCTGTTCCTCCACCAATCAATGCAGTTTTGGTTATAGTATTATGTGGTGCTCTAAATGGTCTTGATAAATTATATCCATCTTCCCACATAGAAGATACACTATATATCTTTGCAACTTCTTGTTGTTCTTCAATAGTTAAAGGTGGCAAAATTGATGGTAAGGCTTTTGCCAACATACTCTTTCCTGATCCAGGAGAACCAAATAACATTATATTATGCTTGCCTGCTGCTACTATCTCCATAGCTCTTTTAGATGTGTACTGTCCTATTATATCTCCATAATCAATACAGTTAATCTTTTCCTTTATATTTCTTACTTTACCCTCATATGGTAATAAATCTTCATTTTCTATATATGAAATTACTTGATTTAAATTTTTAAAAGGAAAGAAATTTCCAAGCACAAAATTTCTCATTTCTTTTAAATTTTCAAGTGGAAATATAAAATTATTCTTTTTCTTACTTTCTCCTTCAAATATTATAGGTATTGCACCCTTTACACCCTTTAATTCACCATTTAAAGATAATTCTCCAAATATTATATATTTATCTAAAGGTTTTTCTTTAATTTGATTGGATGCCATTAATATACCTATAGCAATTGGTAAATCTAAAAGACTTCCTATCTTCTTAACATCTGCTGGTGCTAAATTTATTGTTATTCTCCCTAACGGAAATTCATATCCACTATTTACAATAGCAAGTCTTACTCTTTCTCTGGATTCTCTTATAGACACATCTGGCAATCCTACAATATTAAAACTTGGAATACCTTTTATTATATCCACTTCAACATTTATAAGAATTCCTTCTAATCCCCTATGTGTAACACTAATTATATTTAAAGCCATAAAATCTTTCCTTTCATTTTTATAGTTATTTCTTCATTATTGACATTGATTTATTTATTTAACCTATTTTTGAATAAAAAAAATTTTATAGTCTAACATTTAAATAAACTATGCAAATTCAACTAATTAAATCCCAAGTTTATAAATTTACATTAAGAGGTGGTTTTATGAAAAAGTATAATAAGGCTATTGGTGATTATGGCGAAAAAATTGCAGCAGAATATTTAAAAAGTAATGGATATAAAATTCTAGATATGAATTTTAGAAATAAAGTTGGTGAAATAGATATAATTTGTACTTTTAATAATATTTTAATTTTTTGCGAAATAAAAAGTAGGTATACTAACTCATATGGTAATCCAATAGAGTCAGTAACCTACTCAAAGCAAAAACAAATTATAAAACTTTCAAATCTTTATATACTTTCAAAAAAATACTTTAATTATAATATTAGATATGACGTCATTGAAATTAATTTAAATAATTCCAATGACTTCTTCAAATTAAATCATTTAAAAGATGCTTTTAGAACTTATTAATCTGATAAAATATTAGTTAAAAACGATAACCTATGTATTTCTGTAGGCCCAAACTTTTTAAGTCCTTCAATATGTTTACTTGTTCCATATCCAGCATTCTCTTCAAAAGCGAAACCTGAATACTTTAAGCTATATTCTTTCATTAAATTATCTCTATATACCTTGGCTACAATAGATGCAGCAGCTATACAAGCTGATTTAGTATCTCCTTTAATTACAGATTTATTATCTATTTGTATTCCCTTTACAGTATATCCGTCAGATAAAACTAAATCCGGCTTTATCTTTAAGTTCATACAAGCTTCTAAGAAAACCTCATTATTGCAAACTCCAATACCTTTTTCATCAATTTCCTTAGCACTACGTGAAGATATAAAATATGCTAATGCTTTTTCCTTAATTATCTCTGCTAATTCTTCTCTTTTCTTTTCATTTAACTTTTTAGAGTCATTAATATAAAGTATTAACTCATCATCTATAACATTTAAGTCTAAAACAACAGCACATGATACTATTGGTCCTGCAAGTGGCCCTCTCCCTACTTCATCTACTCCTGCAACAACTTTATAATCTCCAAAAGATTTATCGAAATCATACATACCTCTAACTCTATTAATTTCATCTTGTAACTTTTTAATATCTTTTTGAAGCTTAACACCTAAAGCATTTACATTTTTTCTACTATCTTTAGCTAATTTAGTAATTACTCTTTCAAGTTCTTCACTATGTAATAATTGCTTAATATCAATAACAGAAACCATTTCTTTTAATTCTTTATAATTCAATTTAGATATATCTTTATTTAATATTTCCATGCTAATTTACTCCTTTAATAACTTTAAAAGTTAGTTCGTAAATATTTACCTTTAATATATCTATATTATCTTTTTTCATTTTTCTTTTCTCTTCTTTTCTCTTTTCTTATTCTTCTTTTTCTATCTAATGCAGTTTCCTCTTTTTTTATAACCTTCTTTTCCTCAATAACATCATCTGGACGCTCTAAAGATATATTACCAATTTTTCCGCCTCTAAATTCATCTAAAAGCATTACTGCTATTCTATTATAATCAATTGCGCCACCAGAAACTAAACAACCTCTTTTTCTCGCTATTGCATCTAAAGTTTCTAATGGGTCTTCAAAAACTTCCTCTATCTTATATCTAGCCTTAAGTTCATTTGGATAATATTTTTGCAGTCTTTTAACTAGCATATATGCTAATTCTTCTATATCCATAATTTCATCTTTAATAGCTCCAGTAAAAGCTAAATTTAAAGCTGTTGTTTCATCTTCAAATTTTGGCCATAATACTCCTGGAGTATCTAACATTTCCATATCAAAAGCTGTTTTTATCCATTGCTTACTCTTAGTAACACCAGCTCTATCTCCTGTTTTAGCAATATTATTTTTTGCCATTTTATTTATAAATGTAGATTTACCACAGTTAGGTACTCCAACTACCATAACTCTCATCATAAATTTAACTAATCCCTTAGCCTTAGCTCTCTCATGCTTTTCTTTTAATAATTCTAAAAGTGCTGGCTTAATTTGTTGTAATCCTTGACCTCTTAAACAATTAACTTCAAGTACTTTTACATTTTCATTAGATAATTCCTTAATCCAAGCTTTTGTAACCTTACTTTCTGTTAAATCACTTTTATTTAAAAGAATTATTCTTGGCTTTCCGCTACATAATTTATCGATATCAGGATTTGCTGAACTTCTTGGAATTCTAGCATCTCTAATTTCTATTACAGCATCTACAAGTTTTAAATTTTCTTTTATTTCTCTTTGAGTTTTTTTCATATGACCTGGGAACCAATTTATTTGTGCCATAATGCTACCTCCTCTTATGAATCTATATATTTTATTGTTGACATTTTCTTTACATCCAAAACAATATTCCCTATTAACAAATTTAAGTTTTAATATATTAAATGAATAAATTTATTTTATAAATTCTAATTTTAGAATTTCATTTATATTATTGCAAGAAAAAAGGGACTTAATACTAAGTCCCTTCATATCTTATCAACTTAAATTATCTAGTTAATAATTCTTTAACTTTAGCAGCCTTACCTACTCTATCTCTTAAGTAGAATAACTTAGCTCTTCTAACTTTACCTCTTCTAGTAACTTCCATCTTTTCGATGATTGGTGAGTTAACTGGGAAAGTTCTTTCAACTCCAACACCGTAAGCTAATCTTCTTACTGTGAAAGTTTCTCTTAAACCACCGTTTTGTCTTTTAATAACAGTACCTTCGAACATTTGGATTCTTTCTCTGTTACCTTCTTTAACTTTAACGTGTAACTTAACATTATCCCCAACGTGGAATTCTGGTAAGTCATTTCTGATTTGTTCTGCTTCTATAGCTCTTAAAATTTCGTTCATTGTGTATTCCCTCCTAAATGATAATTGACGCTCTTAACAAATTTTTTTGACAGCGGAACGCCCGTACTAACACAAAAGTTATTGTAACATAAGTATTCTTATATTTCAAGCAATTATTTTTTACCATTCAACATTTTTTTATCTTCTTTTGTTAGCTCAACATATTTATATAAATCAGGTCTTCTTTCTCTAGTTATCTCAAGAGATTTTAACCTTCTCCATTTTCTTATATTCTCATGATGTCCTGACATTAATACTTCCGGAACACTTTCTCCTTCAAAAACTTCTGGTCTTGTATATTGTGGATATTCAAGTAGTCCTTCGGAAAATGATTCATCTTCATGACTTTCTGATTTATTTAAAACACCTGGTACTAATCTTAAAATAGAGTCTATGACTGGTATAGCTGCCATCTCTCCACCTGTTAATACAAAATCGCCCAAAGAAATCTCCATATCAACTTCTTTAAATGCCCTTTCATCAATTCCCTCATAATGTCCACAAAGAAAAATTAGGTTTTCTTCTTTTGAAAGTTCACTTGCTAATTTTTGATTAAAAGTTTTTCCTTTAGGCCCTAAAAATATAACTTTCCCATTATTATTTCTCTTACAAGCTCTTATAGAATCAACTACTGGTTGCGCTGACATAACCATACCAGCTCCACCACCATAAGGATAATCATCTACCTTCTTATGTTTATTTAAAGTATAATCTCTTATATTTATAGGCTCTATTTCTATTAATCCCTTATCTTGAGCCTTTCCTATTATACTATGATTGAAAATATCAAACATCTCTGGGAATAGAGTTAGAATATTAATCTTCATCCATCCATTCTCCTACTGGTCTAACTGTTATTTTTCTCTCATCTATATTAATATCAAGAACTATACTCTTTAATACAGGTATTAAAAGTTCTTTAGGCTTTCTTATCCAATATACATCATTATTTTTAGTTTGAATTACATCGTAAATTTTTCCTAACTCTTTACCTTCTGTATCAAAAACAGTACATTCTCTTAAATCTGCAAGGAAGTAGCAGTCTTCTTCTAATTCAACTGCATTTTCTCTTTCAACTTCCATAAATTTTTCTTTAAGTCTTTCAGCATCTTCTATTTTATCTATACCTTCTAACTTTACTATTATTCTATCCTTTTGATATTTACATCTTTCTATATTAACTTCTTTGCCATTAATTAATACATATTCTAAATCATCAAATCTTCTTGGATCATCAGTTAAAGGAATTACCTTTACTTCTCCTTTTAATCCATGAGTATTTACTATTTTTCCAACCTTTAAATTCTTACTCACCGTTTTCACCTCTTATGTTAACTTAATTTTTAATAACAATTATTATTTTATTTTTACATATTAGTTATACCAAACTTTTTAAAAAATATCAAAAATAAAAAAGAGTTAGGAAAATCCTAACTCTTTACATCGATAATTTCAACTACTACTTTTTGATCTTCGTTTAGTGCTGCGGCTTTTACTACGGTTCTAATAGCTTTCGCTACTCTACCTTGTTTACCGATTACCTTACCCATATCTTCAGGAGCAACCCTTAATTCAAGAATTAAGCCTTGCTCTCCTTGAATTTCATTTACATGAACTTCTTCAGGATTATCCACTAGGGACTTAGCAATTATTTCAACTAAATCTTTCATAAGAGTCTGCAAATACTATGTACTAATGTAATTTGCAGAGTTCACCTCCTAAAAATTACTTGTTAAGACCTACTGTGTTGAATAGTCTCTTAACTACGTCTGTAGGTTGAGCACCATTGTTTATCCATTTTGTAGCTTTTTCTTCATCGATTTTGATTTCTGCAGGTTCTGTTATTGGATTGTAGTACCCGATTTCTTCGATGAATCTACCATCTCTTGGGCTTCTTGAATCAGCAACAACAACTCTGTAGAAAGGAGCTTTCTTAGCACCCATTCTTCTTAATCTGATTTTTACTGCCATTAATTTCACCTCCTTTAAAGGGTTATTTATATATAAACTCTTAAAAAGGTAATTTACCAAATAAACCTTTCTTGGACTTTTTAGTAAGTGATTTCATTTGCTTCATTTGCTTTCTCATCACTTCATGTCCTTTTATGAGTTTGTTAACATCTTGTAGTGTTGTACCAGATCCTTTTGCTATTCTCTTCTTTCTTGAAGAAGAACCAACTATTAGTTTAGGATTTCTTCTTTCCTTTGGAGTCATAGAATAAATTATTGATCTTACTTTTGCAAGTTCTTTTTCACCAGCATCAAAATCAACATCTTTAAGTTCTTTAGGAATTCCTGGTATCATCTCCATAAGTTTACTTATAGACCCTAACTTTTTCATTTGATCCATTGCAGTTAAGTAGTCATCATAAGTAAAATCATTTTCCATCATCTTTTGTCCAAGCTCTTTAGCCTCTTTTTCATCAATAGCTTCTTGAGCTTTTTCAATTAATGAAAGTACATCACCCATTCCAAGAATTCTACTAGACATTCTATCTGGATGGAATACTTCAAAATCATTCATCTTTTCCCCAACACCAATAAATTTAACTGGCTTTTGAGTCATATGTCTGATTGATAAGGCAGCTCCACCTCTTGTATCTCCATCAAGTTTTGTTAATATAACTCCTGAGATATCAAGCGCTTCATTGAAGGTCTCTGCAACATTTACTGCATCTTGACCTGTCATAGAATCAACAACAAGTAATATTTCTGAAGGATTTACTTCAGCCTTTACATCTTTAAGTTCTGTCATTAATTCTTCATCTATATGAAGTCTACCAGCTGTATCTATAATTACAACATTATTTCCATTTTCCCTTGCATATTGTATACCTTCTTTAGCAATTTGTACAGGGTTAATTTTATCCCCCTTTTGGAAAACTGGAATGTCAATTTGCTTTCCTACTACCTCTAATTGTTTTATAGCTGCTGGTCTATAAATATCACAAGCAACTAAAAGAGGCTTTTTATTCTTATCTTTTCTTAATTGTAGTGCTAGTTTACCACACATTGTAGTTTTACCTGCTCCTTGAAGCCCAACTAACATAATAACAGTTGGCCCTACACTAGAGAAGTTAATTTTACTTTCACTACCTCCCATAAGATCAGTTAGCTCTTCATTTACAATCTTTATAACTTGTTGAGCTGGTGTTAAACTTTCTAACACTTCGCTACCAACACACTTCTCACTAACATTTTTTACAAAAGTTTTTACAACTTTGAAATTAACGTCAGCTTCTAATAATGCAAGCTTTACTTCTCTCATGGCTTCTTTAATATCTTTTTCGCCTAATTTGCCCTTACCTCTAAGTTTTTTAAATGTTTCTTGTAACTTATCAGCTAAACCTTCAAAAGCCATGTTAACCCTCCTACGCCTATAAACTTTCTAGCCTTTCCTTATAATTTATGTAATCTTCATCATTTAATGAATACTTAATTTTAAGGTCATCTAAAACACTTGCTATTTTGCTTTCTTTTTCTAAAGACTTTTCAAGTAAATTTAATTTACTCTCATAGGATAAAAATTGCTTATAACATCGTTTTATAAGGTCATGAATCGCTTGTCGACTCGTATTGTTTAATTCGGCAATCTCAGCTAAGGATAAATCATCGTTGTAATAAAGTTCCATAATGTTAATTTGTTTTTCCGTTAGTAATGCTCCATATAAATCCATTAATAACGAAATCTCAACTCTATCTTCCATATCCAATCACCTTACCCACATCTGAGATTTTAACAGAATAATATTAGGGTGTCAAGTATTTTTACTTAACACTTTTATTTTTTTATTTGACCTTAAGTATAACGCTTGTAAACAGTGTCTTTCCTATACTTTAAATAATTTAAAACTTTTCCTTTACTCTAGTATTTTAATTACAAAAATACTTTTTAGCAACATTTTTTTATTTTAATATAATCATCAAGCAATAAATTATAAATTTTAATTTATTGCTTGACTTATCTAAAATTTTACTAGAATAATGCTTCTACAAAACTTTCTGCATCAAACTCTTGTAAATCATCAATTCCTTCTCCTACCCCAATATACTTAACTGGTATATCAAGAGTATTTTTAATAGATATTACAACTCCACCTTTTGCAGTTCCATCTAATTTAGTTAATACTATTCCATCAATCGGACAAACCTCCATAAATTGCTTTGCTTGAATTATAGCATTTTGTCCTGTAGTACCATCTAATACAAGTAAAGTTTCTTTTTTAACTCCTTGCATTTCTCTATCTATTATTCTATTTATTTTTCCTAACTCATCCATTAAATTCTTTTTATTATGCAGTCTCCCTGCAGTATCACAAATAAGCAAATCAACATTTCTTGATTTCGATGCATTTATAGCATCAAAAACTACTGCTGCCGGATCTGAACCTTCTTCATGTTTAACTATATCAACTTTAGCTCTTTCACTCCAAACAACTAATTGATCTATAGCACCTGCTCTAAATGTATCTGCTGCTGCTAATAAAACTTTTTTACCTTTAGCTTTATTCATTGCTGCAAGCTTTCCTATACTAGTAGTTTTACCAACGCCATTAACTCCTATAACTAAAACTACTTCCTTATCATTTTCATAGTTTTCTTCTTCCTCTTCTTTTTCACCAGACTTCATCATTTCAGCTATAACTGATTTTAAAGCAGGTCTTACAAGTTCTACATCATTTATCTTTTCTTTTCTTATTTTATCTTTTAGCTTTTCTATGATTTCCATTGTAGTATCCATACCAATATCAGCCATTATAAGAATTTCTTCTAATTCTTCGTATAAATCTTCATCAATTGTTACAGCTAAATTTAAAGCCTCATTAATTTTGTCAGTTAATGCATTTCTTGTTTTAGTTAATCCATTTTTTAAGTTATTAAACAATTTCCCAAACATATTATTTCCTCCTAATTTTCCGATAAATCTACCGATACTACTTTTGAAATACCTTTTTCCTCCATAGTTATTCCATACATTACATCACTTGCTTCCATAGTTCCTTTTCTGTGCGTTATAACTATAAATTGAATATTTTCTGAAAACTCTTTTAAGAATTCAGCATATCTATAAACATTTGCATCATCTAATGCTGCTTCAATCTCATCTAATATACAGAATGGTGTTGGTTTCATTTTTAGTATTGCAAATAAAAGTGCAATAGCTGAAAGAACCTTTTCTCCCCCTGACATTAAATTAATGTTTTGAAGTTTTTTACCTGGCGGCTGAACATTAATTATTATATTAGAATTTAAAACATCATCATCTGCTAATATAAGTTCTGCAGTTCCCCCTTTAAATAACTCCTTAAAAGTCTCTCCAAAGTTCTCATTTAATATTTCAAAGTTCTCTTTAAATAAATCCTGCATCCTTAAAGTCATTTCATTTATAACTCCAAGTAATTCTTCCTTTGCTTTTTGTAGATCTTGTTCTTGCGTTGACATAAACTCATATTTTTCACAAACTTCATCAAATTCTACTATAGCAGCTAAATTAACAGTTCCTAAAGCTGCAATCTTTACTTTTAGCTTTGAAATTATATCCTTTACTTCAGAATCATCAACAACTTCCATAGCAATTTCCTTTGCTTCTGCTAAAGTTAAATTCAATTCGCTGTTTAGTTTATTATATAAAGCTTCTTGTTCACTTTCAAGCTTAGCATTTAAAATTGCTCTTTTATTAAACTCATTTTCTAAATTTCTAATAATTTCAATTATTTCATTTGCAACACTATCTTTAGTTCTAAAATCTTCTTTAAGATTAATTCTTCTAATATCATCTTCTTTAAAAGCATTTTCTAAATTAAGTATTCTAACATTTATTTCTTTTATTACTTCTTCTTTTCTTTTAATATTTTCTTCTAATGAAATTATTCCATTTTCTTTTTCCATTATTTCAGCACGAAGAATTCTTATTCTAGCTTCCTTTTCATGGATTTCAGAAGTTTTAGAAACTAATTGCACTCTTTGCCCTTGAAGACTTTCTTCTAAAGTTGCATTAGTAATTTTCAAGTTTACTAATGTTTCTTTTAGTTCTTCTCTTTCTTTAGTTTTATCTTCTAAATCTTCTTCTAGTTTAGCTACTCTTTCTTTTCTTTCTATTGCTTTTTCATCTAACTTAGTCAACTCTTCTTCTTTCTTCTTAAGCTTTTCTAATATGCTATTTATAGAATTTTCATTTAGCTCAATTTCTTTTTCTTGATTTTTAATTGACTTTTCTAGTTTTTCACCTTCATTAATTAACCCTTTTATCTCTCCATCTAAAACAGTTAATTCAATATTTTTACCATGAATTTCTTCTCTTTTATTTAAAATTTCTTCATCTAGGCTCTTAATATTATTTTTAATTTCGTTAAATCTATCAACTTCACTTATATGCTCTTCTTTTAACTTTATAATATTTTGCCCTAATTCTTCTATTTCTCTTTTTCTACCTAAAAGATTACTATTTTTCCCTTGTATACTTCCTCCAGTTAAAGCACCACCTGGACTTATAACTTCACCAGTTAAAGTTACAATTTTATAATTATGTCTACCTATTTTAGATATATTTAATGCTGAATCCATATCTTCTGCAACAATAGTTCTACCTAAGTTATAATCTATTACACCTTTATACTTACTATCAAACTTTATAATATCAGAAGCAATTCCAATAAAGCCTTTAGCATTTTTAACCTCTTTATTTAAATCTAAAGTTCTACCTTTAATAATGTTTAAAGGTAAAAATGTAGCTCTTCCAAGTCCTTTTGCTTTTAGATAAGCAATAAGCTTTTTAGCATCTTCATCTGTTGTTGTTATAACATTTGAAATGGCTGCTCCTAATGCTATTTCAATAGCAACTTCATACTTTTTATCTACTTTAAAAATTTCACCTAAAACCTTTATTTCTTTGATATTTGTAACCTTTCCTGTATCAACATGCTCCATAAGGTTCTTAACAGTCCTATTATATCCCTCATAATGTTTTTCTAAATTAGATAAAGTTTGATGAGTTGCTTCTGATTCATTTATCCTTTTTGATAATACCTTTAGTTTATTGTCCTGATTGTTTAACATTGAGTTAGCAGCTGATAGTTTTTTTCTTAAATCAACAACCTCTTCTTCTAATTTTAAAATAGCCTCTTTTGTAATTAATATATTTTCCTTAAACTTTTCAATAGTTCCAATATTAATTTTTAGGTTTCCTCCTAAAGTTTTAATAGATTTAATTAATATGCCTTTTTGCTCACCTTTATTAAATACCTCTTTCTTTAATGAATTAATACTACTATTTATTTCAGAAGTTTTAGATATAATTTCAAATTCTTCATTTTTTAATTTTGATAGCTCATTTTCAAAATTTGAAATAGCTTTAGTAGTTTCATCAATTAGAGTTTCTAATTCTCTAAGCTTTTTATTTTTTTCTCTATTCTCTTCTATTCTTATATTGAATGTTTTTTCTAACTCTTCTTTTTCTTTATTAAGAGAATTTAATTTCACTTCTAAATTCTTAATTTCATCATCTTCTTTAGAAATTATGTTTTTGAAATTACTAACTCTTTCTTTATATAATTCAATATCATTAGCATTTTGAGAGACTTGTTCTTTTTTATTATAATATTCTTCTTTTTCTAGTTTATTTTTTCTTTCTAAATTTTCTATTTCATTTTGTAGTTTAGTTAAAATTTCTTTATGTGCTTCAAGTTCATCTTTCTTTGAATCTACAACCTTTTGTCTTTCTTTAATATCTAAACTTACTTTTTCTATCTCTTTCTGTACATTATCTATGTGATTTACCAATAATGATACTTCATTAACCTTTAACTCTTCTGCTAATACCTTATATTTTATAGCTTTTTCCTTTTCTATTCTTAAAGGTTCAAGTCTTTCTTCATATGTAGCTATAATATCTCTAATTCTAACTAAATTATTATCTGTATTATCAAGCTTTTTCTCAGCTTCTTCTTTTCTTGATTTATATTTTACAATACCAGCAGCTTCTTCAAACAAAGCTCTTCTTTCTTCTGGTTTACCACTTAATATAGCATCAATTTTACCTTGTCCTATTATTGAATACCCTTCTTTACCTATTCCTGTATCCATAAATAGTTCAGTTATATCTTTTAATCTACATTTTTGGTTATTAATTAAATATTCTGTTTCTCCTGATCTAAATATTCTTCTTGTAACAGTTACCTCATTATATTCTGTCTGTAATGTTCCATCGGAGTTATCTAATGTAAGAGACACTTGTGCTAAACCTAGTGGTTTTCTAAATTGAGTCCCTGCAAATATAACATCCTCCATTTTGCCTCCTCTTAGACTTTTAACACTTTGCTCTCCAAGTACCCATCTAACAGAATCTGAAACATTACTTTTTCCACTACCATTAGGACCTACAACAGCCGTTACTCCTTTTTTAAACTTTAACTCAGTTTTATCAGCAAATGACTTAAACCCACGTAGCTCTAGGGATCTTAAAAACATATATTCACGCCTTTCTCATTATATTAAAGTAGGAAGTAATCCTAAAATAAATACTATTAACATAAAAATTGAGATTATATAAACTAATTTATCTCTAGTCTTTGCTTTCATAAACATATCACTCCATTCTGTATTTAGTTTATAGCAAAGCAATAAAAATATCAATAAATCAACTCTTTAATAGTAAATTATTTTATTAAAAATTAAAGAGTTAAGTATATAACCTAACTCCTCAATAAATTATATTTTAAATTCTTCCTTACTTTCAATTACAGTAAGTCTAATCTTTCCTCTTTTAACCTTTTTATTAACATTTACAAATACTTTGCCGTCTCTATTTTTTGAAAAATCATTAAAGTATTGTTTTTTGTTAGCGTATAACTTACTTATATCTCTTTCATTCATCTCAATTAAAATATCTTTTTCTGAAGATACTTTTTCTTTTAATATATTACATAATGAAAACCCTTCAACAAGCTCTCTAAAAGCCGGATGGAATGGTCCATCTACAATATCCTTACCAGTGGTTATTGTATCTGTTGGTTGCAATCCAATTCTTATTACCTTAACCTTTGCTTTATTATATAACTTTAACATTTCACTTGAAATATATACAGCTTCTTCTAAAGTATAAGGTCTATACTCACCTCTAGTATACATAATTTCCATAGGAGTATCTTTAATAACAAGTGCAGGATATATTCTACATATATCTGGTTTCATTTCTATTGATTTTTTTGTAGTCTCTATATCTATCTCAAAATTATCTGAAGGAAGCCCTGGCATTATTTGATGCCCTAAAACAAATCCATATTCTTTTATAAGCTTAGATGCTTTTATAACATCTTCTACACTATGACCTCTTCCTGCTTTTTGTAATACTTCGTCATTTAATGATTGTACTCCAAGTTCTATTATATCTACCGAATATTCTTTTAAATAGTCCAAAATATAAGAATTAATTGCATCTGGTCTAGTAGACAATCTTACTTTATGTATAAGACCTTTATTTTTATATTCTCTAGCAACCTCTAAAAGCTCTTTTTGTTTAGCGACACTTATAGCTGTAAATGTACCTCCAAAGAAAGAAACTTCAATAGTCGAACCTATAGTATTTATAGTATTTAAATACTCTTCTATAGTATTCTTCACATCTGATGCAAATACTTCCTCAACTTTTCCTGCAATTCTATCTTGATTACAAAATACACATTGATGTGGACAACCTTGATGTGAAATAAATATAGGAATTATATAATAATTCTTACTCATCTATTTCCTCCAAACTCTTAAGAGCTGCCTTAGCTGCATTTTGCTCTGATTCTTTTTTACTATAACCTTCTCCACATGTAAATTCCTTATTATCTATTATAAGCTTTGTATAGAACTTTCTTCTGTGTGGCGGTCCTTCAAATTTAATAAGTTCATATACAATTGATATTTCCCCATTCTTTTGAAGATATTCTTGTAATCTTGTTTTATAATCTAAAATTATATCATTATTAATTGCTCTCTTTATTATATCTTCAAATCTACCTATTATATAATCCTTTGCAAATTCCAATCCTTTGTCTAAATATATAGCTGCTATAAGTGCTTCTACTGCATCTGCTATTAACGATACTCTTTCTCTACCACCTGTAAGCTCTTCACCTTTACTCATTCTTAAAAGATATCCTAAATTAAGACTTTTACCTATTTCATATAAGGAATTTTCACAAACAATTAAACTACGTATTTTTGTTAATTCCCCTTCACTTTTTTCTTTAAAATTTAAAAATAGATATTCTGTTATACAAACTTGAAGAATCGCATCTCCTAAGAACTCAAATCTTTCATTATACTCTTCATCTCTATGTTGATTTGCATATGATGAATGAGTTAAAGCTGTAATTAATAACTTAGGTTCATTAAATTTAATACCTATTATCTCTTCAGCTTCCTTTAGATAAAAATTATACATTTTTTACACTCCTTAAAAGTTTATTCTTCAAGTTGCTTTTTAAAGAAACAAATTCAAGAATAAACTATTTCGTTTATTTGTTTTTATAGCATAAAATCCCGCAAATACTGCGGGATTTTACTTATTCCTCAACATGTGACTTTACAAATCTAACTACATCGCCAACAGTTACAAAGTTTTCTGCATCTTCGTCTGGAATTTCCATATCTAACTCATCTTCTAAAGCCATTATAAGCTCAACTATATCTAATGAATCTGCATTTAAGTCCTCTAAAAATGATGAATCCATAGTTATTTCGTCTTCACTAATGCTTAGTTTATCAGCAATAATTTCTCTTATTTTATCAAACATTCTTTCACCTCCTAAACACACCCATTTAGATAATATTATATATTAAACCTGTCGTCAATATACATTTTTTATATTTTTTATTCTGACTTTAACTCTAATTGTTCTTTTATTTTATCTAAAACTTTATTGTCATGGAATTCTTTACTTTGTCTTATTGCATTTTTAATCGCTTTTCCATCTGAACTTCCATGAGCCTTTATACAAATACCGTCTACTCCTAAGAAAGGTGCCCCACCGTATTCTTTATAATCAAATTTTTTCTTTATACTTTTAAATACTGGCTTTAATAGAAAAGCTCCTATCTTTGCCTTAGCACCAGAAGAAAGCATTTCTTCTACAATTATTTTTAATACAGTAGATGCTGTTCCTTCATACATTTTTAATATTGTATTTCCAACAAAACCATCACATACTAAAACATTTGTATTCCCTGTTGTTATATCTCTTGGTTCTATGTTACCAATAAAGTTTAGGTTCTCTTCTTCTTTTAAAAGCTTATGAGTGTTTTTAGTTAAATCATTTCCCTTTTCTTCTTCAGATCCAATATTAACTAAACCTATAGAAGGATTTTCACCTTTTAATACTCCTTTATAGTACTCTTTACCCATATAAGCAAATTGAACTAAATACTCTGGTTTGCAATCTACATTTGCACCTGCATCAACAATCATAAAAGGACCATTCTTACCTGGCATAATAGGTGTTAAAGCTGGTCTCTTTACTCCCTTTATTCTTCCTACTATCAAAGTACATCCTGTTAAAAACGCACCTGTACTACCAGCGGAAATAACAGCATCACATGTCTTTTCTTTAACAAGCTCTAAAGCCTTACAAAGACTAGAGTCCTTCTTTCTCTTTATAGCTCTTGCTGGATGCTCATTATTAGATATCACTTCTGTCGCATTTACAACAGTTATTTTATCTCCTTCATAATTTTGCTTATGTAACTCTTCTTTTATTATTTCCTCTGGTCCAGTTATATAGAATTCTAAGTCACTATATTCATTGATAGCCTTAATAACACCATCAACAACAGCTTGTGGAGCATTATCTCCACCCATACCATCTATAGCAATCCTCATATCTTTCACCCCTTATTTCTTTATATATAAAGAAAAGAAAGTCATAAGACTTTCTTTATTCTTCAGTTGAAGCAACTACTTCTTTACCTTTGTAGAATCCACAGTTCTTACAAACTCTGTGAGCCATCTTCATTTCGTGGCATTGTGGACATTCAACTATTCCTGGTAAGCTTAACTTAAAAGTTTGAGCTCTTCTAGAATCTCTTTTTGCTCTATATGTCTTTCTAGCTGGATTTCCCATTATTACACCTCCTTATTCCCCAAACAACTCTCTAAGCTTTGCAAGCCTAATATCTACATCATAATCTAAACAACTACAATTTTCAACATTTTTATTTACGCCGCACTCTGGACAAAGTCCTTTGCAGTCGTCCTTACAAAGTCTTTTGATAGGTAAGGTAGAAATAATACAATTTTCAATAATTTCGGTAATATCTAAACTATCACCTTCTACAAACATAGTCCCATCTTGTTGTAGGTCTATATCGTTTGTAAACCTTTCTTCTATATCAATATCTATTGGATAGATAAAGGTATCTAAGCATCTAGAGCATGTTAATTGAAGCTTAGTTTTTATAGATGCGTTAACCACAATAACATCTTCATTAGATGTAGCTACTCCCTCTACTTTTACATCTTCAATTGCTCTAATCTCTTCTCCCTCGAACTCTAATGGTTCTAGTTTGAATGATAAACTTATTTGTTTCTTTCTGTTTCTTTTAGATAGCAAATCTGAAAAATTAATTATCATATCTTAAGCTCTGGATTAAAATCCTCACACCTTTAAGGTATATTATACGCACTGTATAGCTTGAGCTAAAGCGTCATTTCACTCCCTGCTACTTTTTTCTCATTTCAAACACAATTTATTATATAAAGGTAAGCTATAAAAGTCAAGCTATTTTATAATTACTTTTGTATTAATTCTAAAGTATCTCTAGCAATAACTAATTCTTCATTAGTTGGAATAACAAATGCTTTAACTTTGCATCCTGGTTTAGATATTTCTCTAACTTTTCCTCTAACCTTGTTAGCTTCTGTATCTACTTCTACACCTAAGAATTCTAATCCTCTTAAGCATTCTTCTCTAGTTTCTGGACCATTTTCTCCAACACCAGCAGTGAATACTATAGCATCTACTCCACCCATTATTGCAGCATATGAACCTATAGTAGCTCTTACTTTGTATTCAAATATCTTAAGTGCTAATATAGCTCTTGGATCTTTTTCTTTAAATGCTCCATCTTCTATATCTCTGAAGTCTGAGCTCTTTCCATATATTCCAAGAACACCTGATTTTTTGTTTAATAAGTCATTTACTTCATCAGCAGTCATATTTTCTTCCTTCATTAAGAAAGTAACTATAGCTGGATCTATATTTCCACTTCTTGTTCCCATTGCTACACCTTCAAGTGGAGTGAATCCCATTGAAGTATCAACAGATACACCATTCTTAACAGCACATAAACTTGCACCATTACCTAAATGACAAGTGATTATCTTTAAGTCTTTTATATCTCTTCCCATAACTTCAGCAACCTTGTTTGAAACATACTTATGTGAAGTTCCGTGGAATCCATATTTTCTAATTCCATGTTTTTGATATAATTCGTATGGAAGTGCATAGATGTATGCTTCTTCTGGCATAGTTCCATGGAAAGCAGTATCGAATACAGCTACCATTGGTGTATTTGGCATTAACGCTTCACAAGCTTCAATTCCAATCATGTTTGCTGGGTTGTGAAGTGGAGCTAATTTAAAGCACTCTCTTATGTAATCTTTAACTTCACTATTTATTACTACTGAATTCTTATACTTTTCTCCACCATGAACAACTCTATGTCCTACAGCGCTTATTTCATCCATTGATGAAATAACTCCATTCTTTTCATCTATTAAAGCTTCTAAAACTAACTTTATAGCATCTTTGTGATCAGCCATTGGTTGTTTTACTATATATTTATCTCTTCCTTCAACCTTTTGAGTTAAAACAGAACCTTCTATTCCGATTCTTTCAACTAAACCTTGTGCTAAACTTTCTTCATTTGACATATCTATTAATTGATATTTTAATGAAGAACTTCCACAGTTTATAACTAATACTTTCATTTGAACACCTCTTAAATATTTAATTTTTTTATATTATTTATTTGCATTTTGAGCTTGTGCCTGAACTGCTGTTAAAACAACAACGTTAACTATATCTTCTGAATTACATCCTCTTGATAAGTCATTTATTGGTTTTGCAAACCCTTGACACATTGGCCCTATAGCCTCTGCTCCTGCAAATCTTTGAACTAATTTATAACCAATATTTCCTGATTGTAAATCTGGGAATATTAATACATTTGCTTTACCTGCAACCTTGCTGTTTGGAGCTTTTTGCTTAGCAACGCTTTCAACTATAGCAGCATCTAATTGTAATTCACCATCTATTAATAAGTCTGGTCTTAATTCCTTAGCAAGTTCAGTTGCTTTTCTAACTTTATCAACCATTTCATGGTCTGCACTTCCCATTGTTGAGAATGAAAGCATTGCAACTCTTGGTTCAACCTTACAAAGATTACGAGCTGTATCTGCTGTAGCTATTGCAATAGCAGCTAATTGTTCGTAATTAGGATTTGGATTAACTGCACAGTCTGAGAATAATAACATTCCATTTTCACCATACTTAGAGCCTGGTACCATCATAATAAAGAAACTTGAAACAACAGATACCCCTGGAGCTGTTTTTATTATTTGTAAACCTGGTCTTAAAAGATCACCAGTTGTATGAACAGCACCTGATACCATACCATCAGCATCATCTAACTTTACCATCATCGTTCCAAAATATAAAGGATCTCTAACTATTTTTTCAGCCTTCTCAATAGTCATTCCTTTATTTTTTCTTGATTCATAAAAAGCATTTATATAATCATTTAATCTTTCAGATGTTTCAGGATTAATAATTTCAACTCCTGTTAAATCAACACCTAACTCTTGTGCTTTTGATAAAATTTTATTGTTATCTCCAACTAAAATTGGATGTGCTAAACCTAATTTTTGTATTTTCTCTGTTGCAACAATAGTTCTTTCCTCATCACCTTCTGGTAATACTATTCTTTGCTTATTTTCTTTTGCCGCATTCCATAATTTATCCATAAGTTCCATATCTGATTTCCCCTTTCGAATTTGTACGGTCTAATCTTCAATACTAATATACTCCTATGTAGCTATATTTTTCAATACC
The DNA here is from genome assembly GCF_021412605.1 of Clostridium celatum. Lineage (NCBI taxonomy): Bacteria > Bacillati > Bacillota > Clostridia > Eubacteriales > Clostridiaceae > Clostridium > Clostridium celatum. Next base: position 227,467 of record NZ_JAJKGM010000001.1, on the reverse strand, counting down.
CAAATTCCTTAAAAATTTAATTCTTTATATTATAAATTTTCTGAAATTTTCGCTATATATGTAACATATTTTTTTATCTCCTCCAAATCCCTCTTTTTATTTATAACAAAAGAATTCATTTTTAAACCTTTAACATTAATCTTTATATATCTTCTCTTTATGCTATAATACTTTTATATTTCCCAAAAAGGAGTTTAAATATGAATATTACAGGAATAATTACAGAATATAATCCATTTCACAATGGACATCTTTATCATTTAACTGAAGCAAAGTCAGCTACAAAAGCAGATGGTATTGTTTGTATAATGAGTGGTAATTTTGTTCAAAGAGGCGGTCCTGCTATTATAGATAAATGGAAAAGAACAGAAATGGCATTAAACAACGGTGTCGATTTAGTTATAGAGCTTCCAACTTATTATGCAGTATCTTCTGCTGAATTTTTTGCTAAAGGCTCTGTTTCAATACTTAATTCACTTGGTATAGTTAATAATATTTTTTTTGGTTCAGAGTGTGGAAACACAGAAAAGCTGATAAAGATTGCAAAAGTTTTAACGAACGAAGATGAAGATTTTAGAAATATTTTGAAAGAAAACTTGACTCTTGGTCTTACCTTTGCAAAGTCTAGAGAAAAATCTCTTGTTGAATATTTTAAAGACGATGAACTTACTTCTATATTATCTTCTTCTAATAATATTTTAGGAATTGAATATATAAAAGCATTACTTAGATTAAACAGTACTATAGCTCCTAACACACTTAAAAGAGAAGGTGCTAGTTATAACGAGAAAAATCTAACTTCATCTTTCGCTTCTGCAACATCTATTAGAGAAACTGTAAAAGCTAATAAATCTTTATCATCTCTAAAAGATTTTATGCCTGAAGAATCTTTTAAAATATTTAATCAACAAAAAGAAAATGACTATCCTTTTGTTTTCGATGAAGATATGTATACATATATAAAGTATAAAATACAAACTAACTGTGTAAATTTTAACAATCTTTACGAGGTTACAGAAGGTCTTGACAATAAAATCATAAAGGAAATTTCATCTTCTACTTCATATAACGATTTGGTTCTTAAGATAAAAAGTAAGAGATATACCTTCAGTAAAATTTCTAGAATTTTAACTCATATTTTTATTGGGCTAGACAATTTTAATATAAATGAGCTTAATGATGAAAGCAATCTTTACGCTAGAGTTTTAGGTTTTAATAAAACAGGTAGAGAGATGTTATCATTAATTAAAGCTAATTCAAATATACCTCTTATAACTAAACTACCAAGATTTAATGATAATCCACTGCTTGAATTAGATATACAAGCTACAAAGGCTTATTCAATATTAAATAGTAAGGTTAATCCTAATAATGATTATTTAATAAGTCCTTTAATAAAATACTAATATTACATAGTATAATAAGCATATAAATACTATAGATGGAAGGAGGCTGTTTTCCATGTATAGTATTATTTTTTTATTAATTTCTATATTTTTATTACTTATTATACTTTTTAAACTATTTAATAGTAACAAAAATTATTTTATGTGCTTCTTAATAACTTTATTTATTTTTTTATTTGTTTCTAACCTCAAAAGTTGTATGGATGCTGCTTTAGTTGGCGTAAATCTAGTTGTAAAAACTATAGTTCCAACTATCTTTCCCTTTTCTGTAATATGTAATTTACTTATTTCTTATGATGGTATAGGATTATATTCAAAAATCTTAGGCCCTATTATTTGCAAGCCACTAAAACTTTCAAAATCTGCTTCTTTCCCTATAGTAGCAAGCGTACTTAGTGGTTATCCTTTAGGTTGTAAATATTGTTGTGACTTATATTCACTAGGTTATATTGATAGAAAAGAATTCGAGAGACTCTTAAATATAGCGTCAAATGCAAGCCCTATGTTTTTAATAGGATCAATTGGAGCTGCTATGCTAGGTAATATTAAACTTGGTTTTATTTTACTTATTTCTAATTACTTATCACCTATAATAATAGGTATTTTAACCTTAAAAAAAGCTTCTACTTATTGTAATGAGAAACCTTTAATTTCTGATAATAAAACTGCAAATTTTGGTATTGCTCTAAAAAATGCATTAGAAAAAGGAATAAATACAACTTTGCAAATCGGAGCTTTTGTTGTTATATTTTCAATAATTATAAGCATAATAAAAAATAATGCTTATATAAGCATTATTTTTAATAATATTGAAACTTTTTTTAATATTCCTAAATATTCACTTTACGGATTATTTGTCGGTAGTGTGGAATTTACAAATGGTTGTAAATTAATAACTACACTCCCTCTTTCATTACCTTTTAAATTAAGTATAATTAGCTTCATTTGTTCTTTTTCTGGTCTTTCAGTAATTGCACAAATTAGCTCATTTATATCCGAATATAATGTTTCAATTGCTAAATATACATTTTGGAAATTCATACAAGGAATAATAAGCTTTATTATTACATTTATTATAAGTAACATTTTAAGTATTACTTCACCTGTATCTACTTTGCCAAATAATAATACTTTTAGTTTTAGCATTTACTTAGCAATATATTTAATTTTACTTATACCTATATTATTTCCACTTATAATATCTTGCATAAAAAAACTACATAGTTTTTAATTCGGCAATGTTTTCTTTAATTCTACTACCAGTTTTAGATAAATTTTCATCTATATCTTTAGCTACTTTTTCAAAAGATGCTTGCATTGATTTTATAAGCTCAGCCTTATTTTTCTCTATTTCTATATCAAGTTGCATAAGAATATCATTAGAGTAATCTCTTGATCCAATTCTAATAGCCTTTGCATCCCTTTGTGCTTGGGCTATTATCTCTTGTGCTCTAATTTTGGCTTCTCTCACTATATCATGATTTTCTAAACTTTGTTTCATCATTTCAAAAGTTTCCTTTTGAGCCATATCATATTCTTTTTTTGCTTCTTCTAAAATTCTTTCCTTTTCACTAACAACCCATTGAGCTTTTTTTAATTGATCCGGTAAATAATTAGTTATTTGATCAATAACTTCATCAAATTCTTTAGTGTCAATTATAGCTTTACCTGTTATAGGAACTTTTGGTGAATTTTCAACCATATCCTGTAAATATTCTAATAATTCAATAACACTTTGCTCTAATTTTTCCAAAATAAAACGCCCTTCCCCTATTTTTTTAATTCTATTTATTAATTTTTCTTATGATGTCCTCTTTAATCTCAGCTGGAACTAAATTGTTAATGTCTCCACCAAACTTTGCTACTTGCTTTACTGATGATGAACTTAAAAAAGAATTTGCAGCTGATGTAGTCATAAATAATGTCTCAATATTTGAATCTAATTGTGAGTTCATAAGCGCCATTTGAAATTCATATTCAAAATCCGATACAGCTCTTAAACCTTTTAATATTACTCTTGCATCATACTCTTTAGCTAAATCAACAAGCAGTCCCTTAAAACTAATAACCTCAACATTATGTAAATGTGAAGTTACTCTTTTAATAAGCTCTACCCTTTCTTCAATTTCAAATAACCCAACCTTATCAACATTGACTAATACCCCTACTATTAGCTTATCAAATATTTTAGATCCTCTTGTAATTATATCTAAGTGCCCATTTGTTATAGGATCAAAACTTCCTGGATAAATTGCAACTCTCATACTATTCTCCCTTAGTTATTCCGTAATAAACTTATAATAACATACAGTAGTGTTACCGTATCTCTTACTTTTATTTAATTGTATATCTTCATACCCTTCATATATCTCTTCTATAGAATCTATCTTTGTAACAATTATTCCATCTTCTTTTAACATATTATTTTCTTTTATTATTTTCATAGCTTCTGGAATCATTTCCTTACAATATGGCGGATCTATAAAAATTACGTCAAATACTTTTCCTTTGTTAGCTAAACTTCTTAAAGCTTCATAAGAATCCATATTAAGTGGATAACAACAATCATTAAACTTTAAGTCATCTACATTCTTCTTTAAAAGCGGAAAAGTAGTATTACTCTTATCTACTAAATAAACCTCTTTAGAACCTCTACTTGCTGCCTCTAATCCTAAACTACCAGTCCCTGCAAATACATCAATAACAACTGCATCTAATAAATAGTTTTGAATTGTACTAAACATAGCTTCTTTAACTCTATCTAAAGTTGGTCTAGTTTCCATTGTTGCTGGAGGTATCAATTTACGTCCTCTTGCTCTTCCTGCTATAATTCTCATTTGTTTTCCTCCTTAATCTTTAACATTCTAATTTTATCATATAATTTATCTATTAACAATTTTTTTATTAAATTCCCATTCTGATTAATATCTAAACTCCAAATTATATATCGATTAATTAAAACAGATATATTTGCTCCATCTTTCAAGTGAATTACTAACTTCTCTACAGAATTTAACTTTACTTTCCTCGTCAGAATTCAAAAGAATTTTACATTCTTCTCTTGCACATCTTAATATATTAATATCATCATATAAGTTAGCTAAAATAAATCCTTCTTCTCCACTTTGTTTCCTTCCAAACATCTCACCTGAACCTCTAAGCTTTAAATCTTGTTCTGATATATAAAAGCCATCAGTTGATTCAGTCATTATTTCCATTCTTCTCTTAGTATTTTCAGTTTTAGCCTTTGCTATTAATATACAATAAGATTCATATTGCCCTCTTCCAACTCTTCCTCTTAGTTGATGTAATTGAGCTAATCCAAATCTCTCTGCATTCTCAATAATCATAACTGATGCATTAGGTACATTAACTCCAACTTCAATTACCGTTGTTGATATTATTGCTTTTGTTTCATTTGCTTTAAATCTTCCTATTATTTCATCCTTCTCTTTAGGTTTCATCTTTCCATGAAGTATTTCCATCTTTATATTTCTAAAATATCCATCACTTAGTTCATCATATAACTTTTCTACCGAGTTTAATTTCATATCTTCATTTTCTTCAATTAAAGGACAAACAATATAAACCTGTCTTCCCTTCCTTATTTCATCTACAGCCAAAGAATAAGCATCATTTCTTTCTGCATCATTGAAATATCTTGTATCTACTGGTTTTCTTCCTGGTGGAAGTTCATCAATTGCAGAAATATCTAAATCTGAGTAAACATATAGAGCTAATGTTCTTGGTATTGGTGTTGCTGTCATAACAAGAACATCCGGTCTTCTTCCTTTATTTATTAACCTACTTCTTTGCTCCACACCAAATCTATGCTGTTCATCTGTTATAACAAGACCTAAATTACTAAATGCTACATCCTCTTGAATAAGCGCATGTGTACCTATTACTATAAGAGGTTCGTCAGTTGTAATAAGTTCTTTTATTCTTCTCTTTTCCTTCACTGAAGTACTTCCAGTTAATAATTCTACATGTATATTAAATGGCTCTAATAGCTTCTTTGCTTCTAAATAATGTTGATTTGCTAATATTTCTGTTGGAACCATCAAAGTAGCTTGATATCCATTCTTTACAACATTAAACATAGCTATAAGAGCTACTACAGTTTTTCCACTTCCAACATCACCTTGAACCAATCTATTCATTGGCCATGGGCTTTTTTGATCTCTAAGTATTTCTCTCACAACTCTTGTTTGTGCTCCAGTTAAACTATAAGGAAGAGCTGCTTTTAAATCTTTAAGTTCATCTACAAGTTTAAATTCTATACCATTTTTACTCTTAAGCTTTCTTTTTAGTATTAAAAGTTTCATAGAATAAGTAAACAGTTCTTGAAATTTCAATCTAGTTATAGCTTGTTCTAATTCCTTTTTTCCCTTTGGAAAATGTATATTTCTTATAGCTTCATCTAAATTAATCATTTTATATTTATCTATTAAATACTCAGGTAAATTATCTGTAATTGTAATTTCCTCTAAACACTTTCCTATTAACTTAACTAAAATTTTATCACTTAATTCTCCCTTAAGACTGTATTTGGGAATTATTTCATTTTCCTTAGCCGCCTTTACCCCTATAATTGGGTTAACCGCTTCAAGCCTACTTCCTATTCTCTTAAACTTTCCTAATAGATCATAACTTTCACCTATTTTAAAGCTATGCTTTATAAAGCTTTGATTAAACCACTTACACAAAACTAAATTTCCTAAATAATTAAATCTAATAGTAGTTAAAATCTTACCATTTTTAGTTCTTACATCTTTATCATATCCAATGCATTTACATGTTAAAACTTGCTTTTCTTCTTCATCAACTTCTTCAAAAGGTATATTACTTCTTAAAAATTCATAATCTCGTGGAAAATATAGCATCAAATCTAAAATTGTAAAAATCCCACACTTATTTAACTTTTCTAAAAGCTTAGGTCCAACACCTTTCAAAGAGCTTACATCCTTTGATATATCCATTATACACCCCTCCTCTTACGTTATTTACTTTTATTTTTATATAATAACTACCAATTATTAAACTATATCTTTTAAAATTAATATAATTAATTTTATATTATTAACATAAAAAAATAAAGTGCAAGAAACAGTAATAGTCTCTTACACTTTATTTTTTCTATTCTACAGCCATTATGAAATAATATAATGGTTGATTTCCCTTATAGCATTGAACATCAAAGTCTTCATACTTTTCTTCTAATTCAGCAATAAAATCTTCTACTTTGCTTTCATCAACATCTTTTCCATAGAAAATAGTTATAAGTTCACTATCTTCATCAATCATAGATTCTAATACTTCCTTAGCTACTTCAAAGTAATCTTCTCCGACTTTATTAATTTTACCTTCAACTAGTCCAAGCATATTACCTTCTTTTATTTCTATTCCGTCCATTTCTGTGTCTCTTACAGCATAAGTTACAGAGCCTGTCTTAACAAGTTCTAATGCTTCCATTAATGCCGCTTCATTTTCATCAACAGAATTTTCTTGATTGAACATAGTTATACAAGTAATTGCTTGTGGAATACTCTTAGTTGGTATAACTCTTACATCTTTATCTGATATTTCAGCTGCTTGAGTTGCTGCCATAATTATATTTTTATTGTTAGGTAAAATGAATATGTGATCTGCATTTAATTTTGATATACATTCCATCATATCTTGAGTTGAAGGATTCATTGTTTGACCACCTTCAATTACATAATCTATACCTAAATCTTTAAGAACAGTTGTTATGCCGTCTCCCATAGCTACTGATATAAATGCAAACTTTTTCTTTTCAGTCTCTACTTCTTCAGCCTTATCTGCAGCTAAAGCTTCTTCTCTAGTTAGAAGCTCTCTATGCTCTTCTCTCATATTATCTATCTTTATCTTTGATAATTCACCTACTGCAACAGCCTTTGATAAAACTAAACCTGGATCATTTGTATGGATATGCACTTTTATAACATCATCATATCCTACAACTATCATAGAATCTCCTAGCGGCTCTATTTCATCTTGGAACGCTTTAGCTTTTGCTGCATCCCCTAATATTATAAATTCTGTACAGTATCCAAATTTAATGTCAATTTCTTCAGTTGATGCTGCTCCAGTTTTTGTAGATGTACTTGAAGCTATATCTTTTATCTCAGCCTTAATTCCATCTTTTAAAGCATCATACATACCTTGAATTATTATATATAATCCCATACCACCTGAATCTACAACTTTCGCTTTTTTTAGCGCTGGTAAAAGCTCTGGTGTTTTATCTAACATTATTTTTGCTTCAACTACGATTTCTGAAAGTAATTCTACTATATCAGTTTTATCAGATTTCATTGCACCTTCTGATGCGGCTCTAATAACTGATAAAATAGTACCTTCTGTTGGTCTCATAACTGCCTTATAAGCTGCATTGCTTCCTTCAACAAAAGCATTAGCTAATTCCTTAGAGTCTACACTATCTTTTCCATCTAAACCTTTTGAGATTCCTCTAAGTATTTGTGAAAGTATAACTCCTGAATTACCTCTTGCTCCCATAAGAGCACCTTTAGCTAACTTCTTTGAAGTTTCTCCAATAGACTCTGAATTTAAGTTTTCAATTTCCTTTACTGCCGCTTTAAATGTCATAGACATATTAGTTCCTGTATCACCATCTGGTACAGGAAAGACATTTAACGCGTTGACAAAATCACTTTCTTCTAAAAGCCTATTACTAGCATTAACAACCATGTTGTAAAAATCATGGCCATTTATTCTATCATATTTCATCCTATTTCCTCCTAGACTCTAACCGCTTGAACATTTACTGTAACTGATGCAACCTTTAATCCAGTATAATTTTCAACGCTATAACGTACCTTTTGAATTATATTATTAGCAATTACAGAAATTTTTGTTCCGTATTCAACCATAATAAATAATTCTATTACTAGTTTATCTTCATCATTAAATTTTAAATTTACACCCTTAGCTAAATTTTCTATTCTCATTAACTCCCAAAAGCCTTCTGTGGCATTTTTAGAAACCATCCCTACAACACCGTAGCATTCCATAGTAGATAAACCTACTATTTTTGCAAGAACCTCTTCAGAGTAGTGTATATTTCCAAGATCATTTGAATATCCTACCATACAAAATCCTCCTTTATTAATTTTTTCATATAAAATATTGTATATTAGTTGCTATATTAATTCAAGTAAATTTATGTCACTTACCAGTTCTTTAGTCAAATTCCTATTATTTTTTTATTTTTTTTTATTTTTTCACTTGCATTAAGTATATAAACTATGATAAAATTTGTTTTGTCCTATTGAAGAGAAATTATCTTCATAACATAAGGAGGTGTTTTCAAGTGGCAAGAAGATGCGAAGTTTGTAACAAAGGTGTTGTATCTGGAACTCAATACTCACACTCACATCGTCAATCTAAGAGAACTTGGGCTCCTAACATAAAGAGAGTAAAGGCTTTAGTTAACGGAACACCAAAGACTGTTCATGTATGTACAAGATGCCTTAGATCTGGTAAGGTTGAAAGAGCAATATAGTTCAAATAAAAAATGCAATTGTTAAAACAATTGCATTTTTTATTTTACAAAAATTTTTAACTTAAAATACATACTTGAAGTTATTCTTTCTTTAAGGAATCCTATTCCTAACAACTTATCTTCCTCGTCATATGTACTTATTTTTTTCTAGTGAAAAATTTTATAATACAGGATATAAATTTAGGCATCTTAATAGCAATTATCTTCATATACTCTCCCCCTATCTTTACAAAAAATCAAAGTGTACTGCTAATAATTTAAATATAAACTTTAAATCAGTAGTTAAATTTACTAAATCTAAAATTTATTTATTAGCAATTTTTAGATATAAAAAATCACCACTCCTTACTACTCATAATATGCAGTAACTCTCTAAGTGGTGATTACTTTTTTAAATTTTTTATTATTTTTTAATCTTTTGAATAAATTACTAAAAGTTTTCCAGTTGAAAAACTTATACTTATATCCATCCCCTTAATAAACTCATTAGAAATTGTTCTACTATCGCCTATTTTTAGGTCATAATTTTCTAATTCATATTTAGCACCCTTTATATTAAATTTACTAATAACATTTTCATATGCTAAAAATGAAATATACTTATATTCATCTTCTTCGGAAATAATACAACTTTTATCAACTATCGAAATCTTATTTCTATCATCAATAATATTTGCTTTTACATCTTTTTTTAAAGCTCTTAGCAATAGTCCTATATTTCCTAATGAATGATCAAATCTACCACCAGTTGCTCCTAAAAAAAATATCTCACAAACACCAAGACTTATAGCTAAATCAAAAGCTATTTCAGAATCAGTAGAATCTTTTTCACAATTAAACTTATATTTTTTCGATCCCTTTTCTTCTAGTATATTAATTATTTCTTTATTAGATGAATCAAAATCTCCAACTATATACTCAGGTATTATCCCTGCACTATATAGATAATTACATCCTTTATCAACACCAATTACAAAATCGCTTTCACTAGCATATTTCCTTAAACTCTCTAAAGACGGTTCAGAACCAGCACTTACAATTAGACACTTCATTATTGCCCTCTTAAAGCCTTAATATTAGCCTCTATATTACCATCACCAAAAACAGCCGATCCTGCAACAATAACATTAGCTCCAGCATCAATTACACTTTGTACATTATTCTTATCAATTCCACCATCAACTTGTATTAATATATCACTATTATTAGCAGCAATCGCCATTTCTTTAACTTCTTTTATTTTGTTTATTGAGTATGGTATAAACTTTTGTCCTCCAAACCCAGGATTAACAGACATTATTAAAACCATATCTAAATTACCTATAATATCCTTTAAAACAAAAGTAGGTGTAGCTGGATTTAAAGCAACTGCAGCTTTAACTCCTTTAGATTTAATATAAGAAATAGCTCTATCTAAATGCTTCTCAGCTTCATAATGTAGAGTTATTATGTCAGCACCTGCAGCTATAAATTCATCTATATAGCTTTGTGGATTATCTATCATTAAATGAACATCAAAAACCTTATTTGTTTTATTTCTAATAGCTTTTATCACTGGCATACCAAATGTAATATTCGGTACAAATTTTCCATCCATAACATCAATATGTATGAAATCTGCACCAGCTTCATGAAGCCTAACTACTTCCTCTCCTAACTTTGAAAAATCTGCTGATAATATTGACGGTGCAATTTTAATCATTAATACTTCCTCCCACTCATTATTTCTTCTAAAGTTCTTATATAAAATTCATATCTAAATTTATTTATTTTACCCTCTTCTACAGCTTCTTTTACTGCACAACTAGGTTCTTTATAATGTAAACACCCTCTAAATTTACACTCATGATTATAATCTTCAAACTCTGGGAAACAATATTTTAAATCATCTTTTTCTATAAAATTAACTTCTAGAGTTGAAAATCCCGGTGTATCAACTATGTACCCATCTACTACATCTATAAGTTCACTATGTCTTGTAGTATGTCTACCTCTTCCTATCTTTTCAGAAACCTCTCCTGTTTCCATATGGTATTTTTCAGTTAACGTATTTATTAATGTAGATTTTCCTGCTCCAGAAGGTCCACAAAGCACTGTAACATTAGAATCTAATCTTTCTTTTAAAGATTCTATTCCTAAACCTTGTTTTGCATTTATAAATAATACTTCATATCCTATGGAGTTAATTTTATTTTTTACTATTTCCTTTTCCTCTTCTGTAACTAAATCTACCTTGTTTAAACATACTATTGCTTTAATATTATTACTCTCACATAAAACTAAAAATCTATTTAATAAATCATAGTTTATATCAGGATTTTTAACAGCAAATACAACAAATGCTTGAGTTACATTAGCTACTGTAGGTCTTATTAGCTCTGATACTCTTTCATGTATATCACAAATAACACCTTTACCTTTATCAATTAAGATATCAACATCATCACCTACCATAGGTTTCATATCCCTATGTCTAAACTTACCTCTAGCCTTACACTCAATTATCCCTTCAGAGGTCTTAACATAATAAAAACCTCCAATTCCTTTTATAATTTTACCTTTCATAGTACCTCCAAACATTTTACTCTCCATATCTATAATAAACAAATTTTTAAAATAAATGCAATATTTTATTATATAAATCTTGTAATTATTAATTATATAAAATCTTTTTCAATGAATATTAATATAAAAAAAGGTCACAACACCTTGTGACCTTTTTTATATTTATTATGGGTTTGGTACTTCTGCAGAGTTATTATCTCCACCATTATCAGCACTATTTCCACCATTTCCACTATTTCCATTATTTCCACTTTCTGCATCATTTCCATTATTACTATTATTATCTCCTGATGGAGTTTGTGGAATTTTTTCTATTTGTAGCTTAACAAGTTCACCTTTTTTAATATTTTCAGTAAAACCTTTTATAGTATAAGTATTCATACTTTCTTGTGATGGTGAACCACCTGAAATAGTATATGAAATATTAGCTCCATCTAATACTGCTATAGCATCACTTAAATTCATCCCTATATATATATATTGAGAAACATCTACTGTAGGGTCTACATACTTACCATAAGTTAAAGTTATAGGTGTTCCTACGCCTACTTTATTTCCTCTTTGAAGTGATTGTTGAATAACTATTCCATTTTCACTTTCCCTATCAGTTTCTTGTTCAACAACTTGAACAACTAACCCAAGATCTTCTAATTTCCTTTGAGCTTCTTCAATATTTTCTCCTAAATAGTTTTCTATTAAAACTATTTTCACTTCTGGTCCACTACTTATTGTTAATTTAATAACCGTATCTTTAACAACCTCAGTATTTTTTTCTGGATTTTGACTAATTAAATATCCTTGTTCTACTACATCACTATATTCTTCAGTTATTTCATACTTTAATCCTAATCTAGTTAATACTTCTTTAATATAATTTACTTCATAGTCTCTTAAATCTGGAACTTTTACTTTCTCTTCTCCACCAGAAATAGTAACTTTAACAGTACTTCCCTTATCTACCATAGCACTTGCTTCTGGGATACTTTCTAAAACACTATTTTCTGGTCTATCACTTTCACTAGTTCCTACAATTTCAAGTTTTAATCCAAGTTCTTCTAACTTCTTTTTAGCTACCTCTACATCCATTCCAATAATATTAGGTACAGGTATCTCAGCGGTAGTAGCATTATTACTACCAAGCACAACAGCTCCAACTATACCACCAACAAGTAATAACAATGTAATAACAATTCCTATAATAAGTTTTTTACTTATCTTTTTATTAGATGGTATTTGTCTATTTTTTTCATTTTTATCATCAGACTCTTCTTCACTCTCTCCGCTATAATCTTTTTCAAAATCAGCTTTAGTATAAATATTTGGCTTAGATATATTCTGTTTGTTATCTACCTTTATAGGCTCCATTATAATAGTTCTACCATCATCTATTGCTGTGTTTAGATTAACATCTGGATTGTCCTTTATAGTTTGTAAATCTTTTATAAGCTCTCTACAGCTCTCATATCTATTTATAGGTTCTTTATTAATACATTTCATTATTAACGCATTTAAACTATTTGGAATAGAAGCATTAATTGCTTTAGGTTCTATTGGTTCTTCTTGTATATGCTTTAAGGCAACAGTAACTGGTGATTCTCCATCAAAGGGAAGTTTTCCTGTTACCATTTCATATAATACAATTCCTAGAGAATATATATCTGACCTAAAATCAATAAAACTTCCCTTAGCTTGTTCTGGTGATAAATAATGAGCTGATCCCATTATTGTAGTTGTATTTGTTATTGTAGAAGATGTAGAACTTTTTGCTATTCCGAAATCAGTAACCTTTACCTCTCCGCTTTCTGTAACAAGAATATTTTGAGGTTTAACATCTCTATGAATAATATTATTTCCATGAGCACACTCTAGAGCTTTTGCTATTTTAATAGCTATATTTATAGCAGTAGTATAAGTCAATTTTCCGTTATACTTTATAAACTCTTTTAATGTTTTTCCATTTATATATTCCATAACAAAATAATCTACGTTACCGTCTTCTTCATGTCCTACATCTAAAACATTAACTATATTGGAATTAGAAAAATTGGCTACGGCAGTTGCTTCTTTTTTGAATTTTTCTGCTACATCTTTATTATTGGCAAATTCTTTTTTTAGGATTTTAACGGCAACTAGTCTATCTAGCTTTCTATCTCTAGCTTTATACACTATTGCCATTCCACCTTCTCCTATCTTTTCAAGGAGCTCATATCTTTCTCCTAGCACCTCACCAATCATCACTACACCTCTCCTCCAAATAAAACCACTGTAATATTATCTCTGCCTCCATTTTTCTTAGCTAATAAAATCAATTCGTCACATACATCTATATAATTTTCCGATTTATTTACTATCTTTAAAATTTCTTCATTTGTTAACTCATTAGTTAATCCATCTGTACATAGCAAAAATTTATCGTAAATACCTTTTTTCAAACTAAAAATATCAACTTTTACATTACTTTCAGTACCTAAGGCTCTAGTAATAACATTTTTTTGTGGATGATTTCTTCCCTCTTCTTCGGTAATACTTCCTGAATCTATTAATTCTTGTACAAGAGAGTGATCTTTTGTTATTTTAACAATTTTATTTTTAGTTATTCCAAAACATCCGCTATCTCCAATATTAGCAATATTTATAGATTCTTTACTTACCAATGCTACAACTAAAGTTGTTCCCATACCTTTTAAATTGTTTCTACTTATAGAATATTCATTTACTTTAGTATTAGTATACTTTACAGCATCTTCTAACACTTTAGCTTCATTACCATGGCTAAAGTTATTTTTTATATATTCCCTTATTTCATCAACAGCCATTTTACTAGCAACTTCACCAGCATTATGGCCCCCCATCCCATCTGCAACAATATAGAGCTTATACTCATCATTCTCTATACAATCTGCATAATCTTCATTTAACTTTCTTCTAATTCCTACATCACTTTTTAAACCCACCATAAATTCTTCGCCCCTTTTATTTTTGTGTTTCTAAATAACTTCTTCTTAATTGACCACAAGCCGCATTTATATCTGTACCCATTTCTCTTCTAATAGTAACTTCTATTCCATATGACTTTAATATATTTTCAAAATCTTCAACTGTTTTTCTTGATGGTCTTTTTAATGTATTTTCCTTTATTTCATTAACTGGAATTAAGTTAACATGACAATTCATACTCTTAAGTAACGTTGCAAGTGATTTTGCATCTTCTCTAGAATCATTTACTCCTGAAACTAAAGAGTATTCATATGTAATTCTACGCCCCGTTTTATCCATATAGTACTTACAAGCATCTAATATTTCTGATATAGAATACTTATTTGCTATAGGCATTATTACCTTTCTCTTTTCATCACTAAATGCATGTAATGAAATAGCAAGCGTAATACTTAAATCCAAGTCTGCCAATTCTTTAATTTTAGGTACTATTCCACAAGTTGATAATGTAATATGTCTTTGACCAATATTTAATCCATATTCTGCATTAACAAGTTTTAAAAATTTAGTAACATTTTCAAAGTTATCTAGTGGTTCACCACTTCCCATTAAAACAATATTAGAAATTCTCTCTCCTATATAATTCTGAGCGACCATTACTTGAGATAAAATTTCTCCTGCACTTAAATCTCTTATCCTTCCCCCAAGTGTAGAGGCGCAAAATTTGCACCCCATTCTACAACCAACTTGAGTAGATACACAAATAGAATTTCCATGCTTATATTTCATAATTACACATTCAATTAAATTATTATCTTTAAGTGATAATAACATCTTTTTAGTATCATCAACCTTTGATTCATATACTTCAACTATAGTTGGTAATGAAATTAAAAAGTTTTCTTTTAATTTCTCTCTTAAAGCTACTGGTATATTTTTCATTTCATCAAATTCTTTAACGCCTTTATATATCCATGAGATTACTTGCTTTGCTCTAAAAGCACTTTCACCATTTTCTTTCATCCAATTTTGTAATTCTTCTAATGTAAAATCAAAAATATTATACATTTATCCACCTACTACTTTTTAGATATCTTTGCAATATAGAATCCATCCATATATTCGTTTGGTAATATTGTTAATGCACCATTCTTTTCATATATGAAATTATCCATATTTCCTAAGAATATCTTTTCTATAACTGCATCTTTATGTTTATTTAAGAACCACTCAACATTTTCTCCATTTTCTTCATTATTTAAAGTACAAGTTGAATAAATCATTGTTCCACCTTGCTTTAAATATTGCCATGCATTTTCCATTATTTCTCTTTGAGTTGGTACTAAATCTTTAAGTGATTTTCTTGATTTATTCCATTTTATTTCTGGCTTCTTTCTAATTATCCCAAGACCTGAACAAGGTACATCTATTAAAACCTTATCTGCCATTGACACATATTTAGAGTTAAGTTTTGTTGCATCCATTGCATCTACTTCTACATTGTTTAATCCTAATCTTTCTACATTTTCAGTAATTAAAGATAATTTATTTTCATGTAAATCAAAAGCATAAACCTTTCCTGTACCTTCTAAAAGTTCTGCTGCATGAGTTGTTTTTCCTCCTGGCGCAGAGCAAAGATCTAATACTACATCACCTTCATTAATGTCTAAAAGTGGTGCAACAAGCATAGCACTTTCATCTTGCACTGTAATGTAACCTTCTCTAAATAACTCGTTATTTTCTATTGAGCTACCACCTTTTATGATTATAGCTTCAGGACAAGCATATCCTTCTTCAACATCATAACCCATTTCTTCTAATTTTTCATATACTTCATCAAAATCAGCTTTATTAGTATTTACTCTTACTGTAACCTTTGGAGTTGCATTTAAGCCTGCTAATATCTTTCTTCCATTTTCTTCTCCATATTGTTTGTAAATCATTCTAATGAACCAAGGCTCATAAGAATAAGTGTAAACTAATTTATCTATAGGACTATCGCTTACTTCTATATCATCTGGATTCTTTGTATAACTTCTTAATATACCATTTACTAATTTTGAACTTTGAAGTGATATATTTTTAGATAATTCAACAGCTTCATTACACGCTGCAAAATCTGGTACCTTATCTAAGAAATGCATTTGATATATTGCCATTCTTAATATGTTTAAAACTCCATCTTCCATTAAAGATATATCTTTTACATAATTAGAAATTATAATATCTAATGTTTTCTTTCTTCTTATAGTTCCATAAACTAATTCAGTTACTAATGCTCTATCTTTTTCATTTAAATCTGAATCATTTAACTCCTTAGAAAGAACTAAATTTGAATATGCTCCTTCTTCTAAAACTCTGTTTATTATATTTAGTGCTACTTCTCTACTGTTCATACTCTACCTCTTAATCGTTATTTCTATTGCTTATAGCAATTAATCTTATCAATTGAGAAATTGACATAAGTGCTGCAGCTACATAAGTCATTGCTGCTGCGTTTAAAACATTTTTAGCCCCTTTAACTTCATCACCATATAAAATACTTCTACTTTCTAATATCTTTAATGCTCTATTAGATGCATTAAATTCTACTGGTAATGTAATTAACTGATAAAAAACTGCAAAACTAAAAAATATTATTCCTATTGTGGTTAACCCACTAAATCCCAAAAATAATCCTATCATAAATAATATAATAGACATTTGGCTAGTAAAATTTACAGCTGTGGCTATTGATGTTCTCAGGACTAATGGCTTATAACTTTGTGCGTGCTGTATTGCATGCCCACATTCGTGTGCTGCCACTCCTGCGGCTGCAATAGAAGTTCCATGATATATATCGCTAGATAATCTAATAACCTTACTTCTTGGATCATAATGATCTGTAAGTTCTCCTCTTGTTTCTAGTACTGGTACATTATAAAGACCAGCTCCATCTAATATCATTCTTGCAATATCTGCACCATTATATCCATTTATAGTTCTAACATTTTTGTATTTTCTATAAGTGCTACTTACTTTGCTTTGTGCCCAAATTCCTATAATAATTGCAGGAATTAACAAAAGCATCGTTCTATCAAAATAAAATCCTGGATAAAACATAAAATATCCCCTTTCACCTTATAGTAATTTACACCCAACCTCTATTTCATTCCCATTAATATATTGTTCTATAGTAAGTGGTTTACCATTTGGAAATTGTACCTTTTTAATTAATAATACGTCTTCCCCACAACTTACCTTAATACCATCTTTATTAACTCCAATGATAGTACCTGCTTCTTTGTTGCTATTTTCCTCTAAAACGCTTGAAGCGTATATTTTCATATTTTGTCCTTTATACGTAGTATGTGCTATTGGCCACGGATTAAGACCTCTTATTAAGTTGTGAATATCTTTAGCTGCTTTGCTCCACTCTATTTTTCCTGTATCTTTAGAAAGCATTTTAGCATAACAAGTTTCACCTTCTTGCTTTATAGGTGTTATAGTTCCTTGAACTAACCCTTCAATTGTCTTTATTAAAAGTTCTCCACCACTTGCCATTAGAGTGTCATGAAGTTCCCCTGCTGTCATATCATCACTTATTTCTACTTCATCCTTTAAAAGCATATCTCCAGTATCTAATCCAACATCCATAAGCATTGTTGTATTTCCTGATTTTTTCTCACCATTAATTACAACCCAATTAAGTGGAGCTGCTCCTCTATACATTGGAAGTAAAGATGCATGTAAGTTTATACATCCATACTTTGGAATATCTAATACTTCTTTAGTTAATATTTGACCAAAAGCTACAACTATTATAAAATCTGGTCTTAAATCTTTTAAATATTCTACCGCTTCTCTATCATCCTTTAATTTTTCTGGCTGAAGAACCTTTATATTATGACGTACAGCAACTTCCTTCACAGGTGAAAAAGCTAATTTTTTCCCTCTTCCTTTAGGTCTGTCCGGTTGCGTAAAAACAGCTTCTACACCATACTTTTCTATTAAAGCTTCTAATGAAGGAACAGCAAAATCTGGAGTTCCCATAAATACTATTTTCATATTTCATCCTCCTATTTTGCGTGATCTACGTATAGTACTCCATTTAAGTGATCATTTTCATGAAGCACTGCTCTTGCTAACAATTCTTCTGCTTCAAGTATAAATTGTTGTCCTTTTTCATTAAAAGCTCTAACTTTCACATAATTAGGTCTTTCAATTGGACAAGTTTTTCCTGGAATACTTAAACAACCTTCATCATCAGTTTGACTACCACTAGTTTCTAATATTTCAGGATTTATAAATACCATTAATCCATTTTCATCTCTTATATCTATAACAAAGATTCTCTTTAGTATACCAACTTGAGGAGCCGCTAATCCAACACCATCTGCTTCATACATTGTTTCTGCCATATCCTTAATAAGAGTTAACTCTCTTTTAGTTATTTCAGTTACTTCTTTACATGTCTTTCTTAAAACATCGTCTCCCATTGTTCTAATAGTTCTAATTGCCATTTTATTTCCTCCTAATTTAAATTGTTTGGATTTATATCTATACTTATTCGTATATCATTATATACGTTCTTGTTCTCTTCATAAAGTAATTCTTTAATATTTTTAGCAAATTCATCATTAAATTCACCCTTTATTATAATTTGCCACCTATAATTTTCCTTTATTTTAGATATCATACAAGGAATTGGTCCTAAAATTTCTAAATCATATTCCTTTTTTACCAACGGTTCTATTATATTAAATATTTTATGCATAAATTCTTTTAATAACTCTTCATTTTTTGAAATTCCATTTATTAAAAATATTTTACCAAACGGTGGATACTTCATCAACGCTCTAATTGTGAATTCTTTTTCATAAAAGCCTTCATAATCATAATTTATTGCATAATTTAAACTATAATGTTCTGGTGTATATGTTTGTATTATAACCTTCCCTTGCTTTTCTCCTCTACCAGCTCTCCCGGCAACCTGTGTTATAATTTGAAATGTTTTTTCTCCTGATCTATAATCTGGTATATTTATAGACATATCTGCAGCTAATATTCCAACTAAAGTTACATCTTTAAAATCCAATCCTTTTGATACCATTTGAGTACCTATAAGTATATTTGCTTTTTTTTCTTTAAAAGCATTATATATTTTTTCATGAGAGTTTTTTTCTCTAGTTGTATCTACATCCATTCTAAGAACTCTTGCATCTTTAAAGTACTTTCTAACTTCCTCTTCCACTCTTTGAGTTCCAGCTCCAAAAAACTTTACATACTTACTATCACATTTAGGACATACCTTTGGTTCTCTTTTAGTTTTTCCACAATAATGACAAACTAAAAAACCATTCTTATGATATGTCATTGAAATATCACATTCCTCACATTTAAATACATAACCACAACTTCTACAAGAAACAAAAGTAGAAAACCCTCTTCTATTTAAAAATAATATAACTTGCTCGCCTTTACTTAAAGTTTCATTTATACTCTTATAAAGTTCTCTACTAAATAAAGACTTATTTCCTGATCTTAATTCTTCTCTCATATCTATAACTTGCATAGGAGGCATTTCTTTATTATCTACACGATTTTTCAGTTCTAAAAGCTCTATTTCCCCTGTAATTGCTCTATAGTAATTTTCAATACTTGGAGTAGCTGAACCTAAAATAACCTTACAGCCTCGTTGATTGCTTATAAATTCTGCAACTTCTTTTGTTTGATACTTTGGATTTTGTTCAGATTTATATGTGTTTTCATGCTCTTCATCAATTATAATAAGCCCTAAATTCTTTGCTGGCAGAAATATTGCACTTCTTGCCCCTACTATAAGCCTGGCCTTACCTTGCCTTACTCTATACCATTCATCAAAACGCTCACCATCAGAAAGCTTACTATGAAATAATGCAACATCTCTTCCAAATCTTCCTTTAAATCTTTCAATCATTTGAGGTGTTAGTGATATTTCCGGCACCAGTATTATTGCACTTTTATTTTCAGATAAAGTTTTTTCTACTAATCTCATATATACTTCAGTTTTACCAGATCCAGTAACACCTTTAAGTAAAAATATATTTTTTTTTGAATTTAAAAATTCTTCTATAACATTTTTTTGTTCAAATGTTAACTCTTTTTCATTATCCTTTATATAAATTCTATCATTATACCTATAAACAGTTTCTTCTTCTACTAATAAATTTCCATTCTCTATTAGTTTATTTAACTTATATAAAGAAATTGAGTGATTTTTAGTAAGTTCTGCTTTTGTATATACTCCTGAATTACTTTTTATAAAATCAATTATTTCTGTATAACCATCTTTACTTTTAAACTTGCTTAAATCATCATCTATAAAAGCTATGACCTTTTTACTTTTGCTTTTTGCACCTTTTAATATTCCTGTTGGAATAAGCAATCTAAAAGCATCAATATATTTACAAAGATATTTTGTTCTTAAAAAATTTATAAGTTCAATATCTGCTTCGGTAATTATAGGTTCTTTATTTTCAATAGATGATATTTCCTTAACTTTAAAGTTTAAACAAGCTTCCTCTTCTTTTTTTATACTAAGCACAAATCCTTCGGAATATCTATTTCCAAAACCAAATGGTACTTTTACTATTTGGCCTATTTTTATGTCCTCTTCTAATTCATGAGGTACTTTATATGTAAAAGGTCTATCTATTTCTAATGCGTCACTATTTACTATTATCTCAGCATAAAGCTTCAAAACATCACCCTCATATACAAAAACTATTTTTATACAAAGAAAAGCGCAATTAGCGCTTTCCTAGAATCATATCAAATATATTACTTGCAACTTCTTTTTTACTCATCTTATCAAGATGCATAGCTTTATTATCCTTTGAAATAATAATTACTTTATTATCATCGCTACCAAAGCCTGTATCACTTGCAGTAATATCATTTGCAACGATAAAATCTAAATTTTTATTTATAAGCTTTTTGTTAGCATTTTCAATTACATTATTACTTTCTGCTGCAAAGCCTACTAATATTTGATGAGTTTTGCTTTCGCCTAACATTTTTAATATATCATTATCTCTAGTTAAGCAAAGGTTTAAGTCTCCCTCACCTTTTTTTATCTTTTCTTTGCTATATTCCTTTGGTTTATAATCAGCTACAGCAGCTGATTTAATAACAATATCTGAATCAGCAAAGTTCTCAAAGATTTCTTTTTTCATTTCTTCATTAGTTCTTATGTTAATTATTCTTACGTTTTTTGGTGGTTCTAAATTTGTTGGTCCTGATACTAAAGTAACCTCAGCTCCTCTATCTCTTGCTTCTTCAGCAATTGCATATCCCATCTTTCCTGTAGATCTATTTGTAATATATCTAACTGGATCTATAGGTGCTATAGTTGGACCTGCACTTATAAGTACCTTTTTACCTTTTAAATCCTGCTCTTTATCCTCTAATTCAAATAGTACTCTTTCAACAATTGTATTTACATCAGCCAGCTTACCTTTACCTATATCTCCACAAGCTAATCTTCCACTTGCCGGTTCAATAAATTCATAACCAAAGCTTTTTAGCTTTTGTATATTATTTTGAACTATCTTATTTTCATACATGTTAGTATTCATAGCTGGCGCAAAAACAACTTTTGCTTTTGTAGCCATTATAGTAGTTGTTAACATATCATCTGCTATACCATTTGCTACTTTTCCTAATACATTTGCAGTGCATGGAGCAACAAGCATCAAATCAGCTTTTTGTGCTAATGATATATGTTGAATTTCCCACGCTTTTGGTTCTGCAAACATATCAGTAACAACCATATTTTGACTAATAGATTGAAAAGTTAATGGATTTACAAACTTAGAAGCACTTTCTGTCATTATAACATGTACTTCAATGTCTTTCTTTCTTAAAGCACTAATTACATCTAATGCCTTATATACAGCAATACCACCAGTAACTCCAATAACAACACATTTACTCATAGCAGTTTACTCCTTATCAGTTTTATGATAAGAAATTGCTCCTTCATTTACTTCATTAACAGCAATTGTTAATGGTTTCTTTGATGGATTGTTAGTTAATACTTGGCTACCATCGATTATTTGTCTTGCTCTTCTTGATGTTACTATAACTAGTGAATATCTATCTTCTACCTTTTTTAATAAGTCCACCACTGATGGATTAATCATAGAGTTGTTCATGAATTAAGCCCTCCTTAGAATCTAATATTGTATCTTTTATTCTATCTACTCTACATTTTTCTGCGGCAATTATACCTTCTATTTTACTAACCGCCGTTAAAACTTCATCATTAACTACTGCATAATTATATTTAGAAACATAGTTTATTTCTTGATATGCATTTTTAAATCTTGTCATTAATGACTCTTCAGTTTCACTACCTCTTTTTATTATTCTTTGCTTTAACTCTTCCATTGATGGTGGAAGAATAAATATGAATACCCCTTCGCTAAAGTTTTCCTTAACTTTCAATGCACCTTGAATATCAATTTCTAATATAACATTTTTGCCTTCAGCTAGCATTTCTTCAACTTTAAACTTTGGTGTTCCATACATATTTCCATGTACTTCAGCGTATTCTAAAAAATCATTACTTTCTACTTTAGATATAAAATCTTCTTTAGTTAAAAAGTGATAATTTACACCATCAACTTCTCCAGCTCTTGGGCTTCTTGTAGTGGCTGAAACGGAAATAAATAAGTCATCATGTTTTTCTAAAAGTGCTTTACAAATAGTTCCCTTTCCTGCTCCTGAAGGCCCAGAAATAACAATTAATAAACCTTTATTATTTTGCATTATTCATCAACCTCATCTACAGTTTCATCTTTAGCTACTAATCTGTGTGCAACAGTCTCTGGTTGAACTGCTGATAAAATAACATGATCACTATCTGTTATTATAACAGCTCTTGTTCTTCTTCCATAAGTTGCATCAATAAGCATTCCTCTATCTCTTGCTTCTTGGATTATTCTCTTAATTGGTGCTGACTCTGGACTTACTATTGCAACAAGTCTATTGGCTGATACTATGTTTCCAAAACCAATATTAATTAATTTTATACCCATGACTCTCCTCCTATTATTCAATATTCTGTACTTGCTCTCTTATTTTTTCAAGTATATTTTTTATATCAATGACTATATTAGTCATTTGGATATCACTAGATTTTGAGCCAATAGTATTTGTCTCCCTATTCATTTCTTGTACTATAAAGTCAAGCTTTCTTCCAATTGGTTCATTTAAACTTAAAGTTTTTCTTACTTGATTAATATGACTGTTAAGTCTTATTATCTCTTCATCTATTGTTGCTTTATCTGCTAACATACAAACTTCCATCGCAACTCTATTTTCATCTATTTCAACATTTCCTAAAAGTTCTTTTAATCTTTCTTCAAGCTTAACTTTAAATGTTTTAGGTATACTATCTGCAAACTCCTCAACCTTTTTAACTAGTTCTTCTATTTGAGAAATTTTAAATAAAATATCTTCTTTAAGCTTATTTCCTTCAACTTCTCTCATTGCTATCATCATATCAAGAGAGTTTTTTATTAGAGGTTTTATTTCATCTAATATTTCCTCTATTTTATCTTCCTCTTCAACTACAGTTATAACATCTGAAAATCTTGCAATTTGCATTACCGAAATATCATTTTTAATTCCTAGCTTTTTTTCTATTTCTTTTAAACATTTTAAATATCCTTCAGCTAAATTCATATCAACTTTTGGAATTCCATTACCGTCTGAGTAAGTTTTTAAATTTATAAATACATCAACCTTACCTCTGCTTAATGTGTTATTTATTATTTTTCTTATTTCTTCTTCTAATGATATTAAGCTTTTAGGCATTCTAATGTTTACATCTAAATATCTGCTATTTACACTTTTCATTTCAACAGTAAAGAAGCGTTTCTTGCCTTCTTCACTGCTACTTCTTCCGAAGCTAGTCATACTCCTTACCATACTTTTCTCCTAACTTATATTTGCTTTATGCCAAATATAAAATTTTTTTAATTTTTATTATATTAAATTCGCAAATTTCTGTATCTCTGTCAATATCAATTAGTTTATAACTTTAACATTACATATGTCAATATTTTGTTCACAAATTGTTAACATTTTATATTTATATATATTTTATATCAAAAAAATAAAATGGCAAATTAAACATTAAATTAAAAAAGCTTTTTATTTTTTTAATTATAAAAAAATTGCTTAATAATTTAAAATTTTCATTTACCATTTTATATCTTTAACTTTTAATTTTCATTTTTTCTTAAAGTCTGCATCAATAAAATTAAGTATCACTTTGAATTTTTATATTTTACAAGAAAGCTATTTTTAATATAAATATAATTGCTAAAACATACATAATCCAAGATACTTTTACCTTTTCTTCTTTCTTTCTAGCAAATATCAAGTTATATAATAAATTAATTATAACATATGATAATATACCAAGAGTCAATCCATTTCCTATACTATAAGTTAACGGCATCGCTGCAATAGTTAAGAAAGCTGGAACACCTTCTGTTATATTATCAAAATCAATTTCTTTTACAGCTCCAAGCATTAAATATCCAACATAAATTAAAGCTGGTGCTGTTGCACAACTTGGAATTGCTATAAATATTGGCGAAAATAGCATAGCAATTAAAAATAAAACCCCTGTAGTTATAGCTGTAAACCCACTTCTTCCACCTGCTGCAACACCAGTTGAACTTTCAACATAAGTAGTAACTGTAGATACCCCTAGCAATGCGCCTGCAGTTGTTCCTACTGCATCTACTAGAAGAGCTCTCCCAGCATTAGGAACATTACCTTCATCATCTAGCATTTTAGCTTTTGAGCAAACACCTACTAATGTTCCTACAGTATCAAAGAAATCTACAAATAGAAAAGTAAATACTACTGTTATAAACATTTTGATATTTTCTGCACTAAACGCATTTACTAAATCAACTTTTCCTGCAATTTCTCCTATTCCTTCAAACTTAAAGATACCTGTTGGTAAGTAGATTCCTAAATTTGCTGCTGCTTCTTTATTAATTAACGCATATCCCCATCCTATTATCGCTGAAATTAATATTCCCCAAAGAATAGCGCCTCTTACACGTTTTTTATCTAAAACAGCTATTATTATAAGTCCTATAATTGATATTATTACTGCTGGAGTAAACTTTCCAAGTTCAACCATAGTAGATTCATTAGCTACTACTAAACCTGCATTAACCATACCTATAAAAGCTATAAATAATCCTATACCACCTGTGACTGCCAACTTCATATTTTTAGGAATAGAATTTACTACAGCTTCTCTAACTTTAAACAATGATAATACAATAAATATAATACCTTCTATAAAAACTGCAGTTAAAGCAACCTCCCATGATACTCCCATTTGTCCTACAACAGTATATGCAAAATACGCATTAAGCCCCATTCCTGATGCTAAAGCAAATGGAAGATTTGCAAAAAGCCCCATAAGTATAGAAGCAATTGCTGCTGATAAACAAGTTGCTGTAACTAATGCTCCAGCAGGCATACCTGTTGATGATAAGATATTAGGATTAACAGCAATAATATATGCCATAGTTAAAAATGTAGTTAACCCTGCTAACATCTCCTTTTTCATGTCTACATTTTTGTTTAAAAAAATAGGCAGGAGTTTTTCTTTTTTTGATACAGTTTGCATTAATAATTCCCCCTTTTTATTTTTTATGCACATTATCCTTTTATACTCCTATTTAAAACTTATTCCTCAAATCCTTTAAATATTTATATCTAAAATAAAAAAAGAGCCTGTACCAAAATAAAATTGATAAAGTCTCTTTTTTATATTATTACTTAAAATAATTATTATTTAAAATATATCTCTTATTTTCTCATATGACAATCCAGAATTAATTGCAAGAACTAATTTTATTCTTGCCTTTTGTCCTGCTAATGTATCACCAAATATAACTCCAAGATCCTTAAGCATTTTGCCGCCACCTTCATATCCATATGATTCATGTACTCTGCCTTCAAAACATCTTGATACTATTACAACTGGCACTTCTTTTTCTATTGCTCTTTTTATACCTTCAACCATTTTAGGTGGAACATTTCCTCTTCCTAAACCTTCTATTACAATTCCTCCAAAGCCTTTTTCTATAACAAAATCCATTAATGTTGAATCCATATCAGCTACACACTTAATTAATGCAACATCTTTTTTTATATCTGAAACATCATAAGTTTCAGTATTTTTTGTTTCTCTATAAAACATAACTTTATTATTATCAACTATTCCTATAGGTCCAAAGTTTGGAGTTCTAAATGCATTAAGAGCCATAGAATTAGCTTTTGTAACTTCAGATGCTGAATTTAACTCACCATTGAAGCATACAAGAACACCTCTCCCTTTAGCATCATCAGATATAGCTGTACAAATAGATGCTGCTAAATTTGATGGCCCATCATATCCAAGCTCCGAACCACTTCTCATTGCACCTGTTATAACTATTGGCTTATTACTATTTATAGTTAAATCTAAAAGATATGCTGTTTCTTCTAATGTATCTGTTCCATGAGTTATAACTACACCATCAATGTCATCTCTTTCTAATAACTCTTTAATAAACTTACTAAGTTTTATCATAGTTTTAAAAGTCATATGAGGTGATGGCATACTTGAAAAACTATAAGATTCTATTTCTGCAAATTCTTCAATGCCTGTAACCATGGACATTATTTCTTCACCAGTTAAGCTAGGTACTGCTGCTTTTATTCTTTCATCTACTTTCATGGATATCGTTCCACCATTAAATACTACTGCTATTTTTTTCATCTTGTCCTCCACATCTTTAGTTTATATATTATTCTTCTAAAATAAAAAACTTGTACAAATTTTCTACTTATATAATACTTATTTAACCTTGAAATCAAGCTTACTTACCTTGTAATCAATTATATAATATAGATGATTATCGGCAGGTCGACATTATCCTGCATCTCTGTTTACTACATTAATACTAGCGCATGAGGAGCCTTTTCTCACCTCAACAATCATCTATATATATTATTCTTAAATATTATACATTCAAAAAAATTTTATCGCAAATAATATTTATTTAATGGATTTCATTTCTATTAATTTTCCACTGTATATTCTATTTGCAATTTTTTTATCGGTAATTGGATACATTGTTGTTACATAAATATATTCATTTTCTTCATCTACTTCCACTCCTAAAAGCAAATTAGTATACATTGTCTTAATAAATTCTACAGCAGTCTGTCCCTGTTCATTTTTATATATGCCAATATAGTCAGGCTCTTCAAGTATCTTTTTCATCCTATCAAGAATACCGTCCCTAGTTTTTTTATCAAGTTGTTTCCCGTGCCTCTTAATAATATGCTTCAATACTCCTGGGGATGCATATATAACTCCGGTAAACCCTATACCTAACTCACTAGCTATCTTTCGCCTTAAATATCCTACTCTTTTATAGGTACAAAATCTGCTTTCCATACTATATCCCTCTTTACTATAATATATTAAGCATAAATACTATCTGCTTAATATATTCTATTCTATATAGTAATTTATTTACACTAAATTTCTTTATTTATTTCTATATTTCTTAATAATTAATAAAAAAAATTAAAAGCTTAGGCATATTTTGCACTAAGCTTTTAACTTTAAATTTCTAACTTTTTATAATATTATACAAATCAATCCGCCATTACCTTCATTTATAATCTTTTGAAGTGTTTTTTGGATTTTAACTTGAACATCTTCTGGCATTTTATACAATTTATTTTGTAATCCTTCTTTAACAAGTACCTCTAATGATTTACCAAACATATTGCTTTGCCAAACTGATGCAGGATCTTTGTCAAATTGTTCCATCAATGCTTTAACTAACTCTTCACTTTCTTTTTCTGAACCCATTATTGGACTAATTTCAGTTTTAATATCAGCTTTAATAAAATGAAGTGATGGTGCACTTGCTTTTAGTTTAACCCCAAACTTACTTCCTTGTTTAACAATTTCAGGTTCTTCAAATTTCATTTCACTAAGTTGAGGCGCAACTAATCCATATCCTGTTTCTTTTACATCCACTAAAGCATCTTTTATCTTATCATATTCAACCTTTGCAATATTTAATTCTTTAACAAGTGATATTAAATCACTTTCATTTGATACATCTACTCCACAATTTTCACTAAGAACCTTATAGAAAATTGTTTCACTAGGTTTAAGTAATATATTAGCAGTTCCTTCTCCTAAGTTAATTTCATTTAAGTCTGATGCGCTTAAATTTTGATTTTCCTTAGCATCATAAAATGCTGGTTTTATGTCTCTTATCTTATCTACATTTTGGCACATTCCCTTAATAATCTTAAAGAATTCTTTTTTTAGCCAATGATCTGGTTCAAGACACTCTACCCATTCTGGCATATCTATATTTATTTCTTTTACCGGGAATTCCTTAAGTACATTTTTGAATAACTTCTCAATATCTTTTTCAGTCATATTGAATACGTCCATAACCTGAACTTCAACATCATATTTCTTTTCTAATTCATCCTTTAATGCATCAGTTTCAGGCGAATTTATGTTTTTAGTGTTAAGTACTACTATGAATGGCTTATTTATAGCCTTTAATTCTTCTACAACTCTCTCTTCTGCTTCTACATAATCTTCTCTATTTATTCCTGTAATACTACCATCAGTAGTAACTACAAGTCCTACAGTAGAATGGTCAGTTATTACCTTTCTAGTTCCAATTTCAGCTGCTGCCTCAAAAGGAATTTCATCTTCAAACCATGGAGTGTTTACCATTTTTGGTGCATCATCCTCTGAGAATCCAAGTGCCCCCTTAACTATATATCCTACACAATCTACCATTCTTACCTTTAATCTTATATCCTCATCAATAGTTATTTCTACAGCCTCATTTGGAACAAATTTAGGTTCTGTAGTATGAATAGTTTTTCCTGAGCCACTTTGTGGAAGCTCATCCTTTGCTCTTTCTTTTTTATAAGTATTATCAATCTTTGGTATAACCATTAGGTCCATAAATTTTTTTATAAATGTAGATTTTCCCGTTCTAACTGGTCCAACTACCCCTAAATATATGTCCCCTTGAGTTCTTTCTGCTATATCCTTATATATATTGAAATCGCCCATAAGTACATCCTCCTATTTATTTTTAACACTATATATATATTCTTATATCTAAAAAAGTATACTGTTTTTTTAAACTTCTTATTTTAAATTTAAAAATATATATTTACCTTAATAAACTATATGTACTTAAATACAAAAAAAGAAGCTATTATTAAAATAGCTTCTTTAAATTTAATTAATTATTTTCAGATTTTTTATCTCTTTCCAATAATTCATTTACCATTGTTTTTGCATCTTTATTTTCAAATAAAACTTTATATAAAGCATCTGTAATTGGCATTTCAACATTTAATTTTTCTTTTAACTCATAAAATGCATGACAAGCTTTAATACCTTCTACTACCATTCCAACTTCAAGAACTGCTTCTTCTCTAGTCTTTCCAGTACCTATTAAGTATCCTGCTCTTCTATTTCTAGAGTGCATACTAGTACAAGTAACTATTAAGTCTCCCATGCCCGTAAGTCCTAAAAATGTTTCTATTTTTCCACCAAGCTTAGTTCCTATTCTAACTATTTCAGCCATACCTCTAGTCATAAGTGCTGCCTTAGTATTATCACCATAACCTAAACCATCACAAACACCTGCTGCAAGAGCAATAATATTTTTTACAGCTCCACCAATTTCTACTCCAATTAAATCATCATTAGTATAAACTCTAAAAGTCTTAGTCATAAATAAATCTTGAACTTCTTCTGCACATTTCATATTTTTTGATGATGTAAGTACAGTTGTTGGAACATTAAATGCAACTTCTTCTGCATGACTTGGACCTGATAATACAACTACAGGATTTTTAATTTCTTCCTCTATAACTTCTACTAAAGTTTTATTAGTTCCTTCTTCAATTCCTTTTGCAATACATATAACAGGTATGCTTTCATCAATTAAACCATTTAAACTTCTAGATGCAATTCTAATAACATGAGATGGAACAGCTAATACTACATAATCAGTATTAACTATAGCATCTTCTAAGTTATTATAAGCTGTAACATTTTTAGGCACTTCTAGCCCCTTAATGAATTTATCATTTTTTCTATTAACATTAATATCTTCTACAACGCCGCTATCTCTATCATATATAGAAACCGTATTTCCTTTGTTTGCTAATAAAATTGCTAAGGAAATTCCAAAACTTCCTCCGCCTAAAAAAGTCACCTTACTCATAATTAACTATCCTTTCTTTCCCTATACTCTATTTGAATTCCAGTACCACTAAAATCAAAGCTTTCTCTTAGTTGATTTTCTAAGTATCTTTCATATGAGAAATGTCTTGCATTTACATCATTAACGAAGAATACAAACTTTGGTGGTTTTGTAGCTACTTGAGTTGCATAGTATATTTTTAATCTCTTTAATGCTACAATTGGAGGTTCCTTCATTAATATTGCTTTACTTATAACATCATTAAGTACCCCAGTACCAACTCTCTTATCATAGTTATCATAACACTCTTTTGCAACTTCTAAAACTTTATGTGCTCTTTGACCTGTTAATGCTGATATAAATAAGAATTTAGCATATTTTATAAATTTAAGCTTGCTTTGAAGGTCTTTCTTATAAACATCCATAGTCTTATCATCTTTTTCTATTAAATCCCACTTGTTAACAATAACCATTATAGCTTTGTTTAACTCATGAGCAAATCCTATAATTTTTTCATCTTGCTCTGTTACACCTTCTGTTGCATCAATCATTAAAATACAAACATCAGCTCTTTCAACAGCTGCAAGTGTTCTAATTACTGAATATCTCTCAATTTCTTCTTTCACTTTGCTCTTTCTTCTAAGACCTGCTGTATCTATTAAAGTAAACTTACCAAACTCAGTTTCAACCTTACTATCTATAGCATCTCTTGTTGTACCTGCTATATCAGAAACTATTAATCTATCTTCACCTAATAATCTATTAATTAAAGATGACTTACCTACGTTAGGTTTACCTATCATAGCAATTTTTATGTCTTCTTCTTCCTCTTCTTTGCTTGCTATTGAATCAAAGTGAGCTACTACCATATCTAACATATCTCCAAGACCTTTTCCTTGACCTGCAGATATAGCAACTGGGTCACCTATACCTAAATTATAGAATTCCCATGCATTTTCTTCATCCTTTAAATTATCAATTTTATTAACAACAAGAACTACTGGTTTCTTAGACTTTCTAAGCATAGTAGCAACTTCATTATCAGCTGCTGTTAATCCTTCTTTACCATCAACTACAAACATTATAACGTCAGCAGTTTCTATAGCAATATTTGCTTGTCTTCTCATTTGCTTAACTATTATATCTTGGTTTTCTGGTTCTATACCACCTGTATCAATCATTGTAAAAGTATGACTTAGCCATTCTGCTTCTGCATATACTCTATCTCTTGTTACACCTGGTGTATCTTGAACTATTGAAATTCTTTTTCCTGCTAATTTATTGAATAATGTAGATTTACCTACATTTGGTCTTCCAACTATAGCTACTATTGGTTTTGCCATTATCTATTTTCCTCCTGACATGCTTCATTTATTATACTTACTATATCTTCGCCTGTATGATCACAGACAAGTACTTTAACACCTAATGCCTCTTCTATGTCTTCTATCTTTGTATCATCTAACATAATATACTCAGCAGGACCTAATTCATATCCTTTTCTAAACATATTATTTGGCATTATTAAATACTCACTATTAATTTTGCCTTTCAGTTGTGAAATAATATCAGTTCCAGTAAGAAGACCTGCAACAGTTATTGTTTCTCCAAAAAAGTGGTTAATAATTTTATATGTATCTATTTTAATATTAGGGTTAACTTCCATTAACTTTTTCATTCCATTACTTACTTCATCAAAAGCAAGCTTTCCTGTTGGAACAGAAAAAGTTCCTTTTATATTTTTATCTAGATGTTGAGCAGAATAGTTTATAGCTTCTCTAAAGCATCTAATCATTCCAATTCCATCTTCTATTTGCTCATACCCATTATAAAAGCTTTCTTCAGGCACATCTATACCTGACACTAAATAAAACTCATCAGAAAACCTTACAAATGGATCATTTATTTCTTCCATAAATCTCTTTTGGAACTCCATAACCATTTCTAATTCTTTTCTTGCCGTTTCATTAGTGAATGTTTTTACTTTAACTAATCCATCTCTATATTTAGTAACTCCAATTGGAACTACTGCTATATTAGCTACTGATGGATATAGTTCATATAAATCCGTTATAGTTCTTTTTAATTCTTCTCCGTTATTAACTTCTGGTATAAGAACTATTTGGCAATGCATTTCAATTCCAGCTTCAGCTAATCTCTTCATTCTATCATAAACTGCTCCTGCAAATCTATTGCTAAGCATCTTAACTCTAAGTTCTGGATTTGTTGTATGTACCGAAATATTTATTGGACTAATTCTATATTTAATAATTCTATCAATATCTTCTTCCTTCATATTAGTTAAAGTAACAAAGTTACCTTGAAGGAATGAAAGTCTTGAATCATCATCCTTAAAGTAAAGACTTTCTCTCATACCTTTAGGGTTTTGGTCAATAAAACAAAACATACACTTGTTACTGCATCTCTTTGCCTTATCCATAATACCGCCACCAAACTCAAGGCCTAATTCTTCTCCATATTCTTTTTCTATTTCATAATCCCATACTTCACCATTTGGTTTTTGGATTTCTAAAACTATTTCTTCATCACTAGTTAAAAACCTGTAGTCTATAATATCAACTATCTTTTCTCCATTTACTGATAATAAAATATCATTTACTTCTATGCCGACTTCTTCAGCAATACTATCAGGCATTACACTTGTTATTACATTTTTCATAATGTCACACTCCTATAATTACCTACCATCTCTATGATATATTAACCTATTAATTATATTCAGTCAACCAACAACTTTAGTAAAAAAAAGAATATAAGGTTCCCCTTATATTCTTATTATTACTCATTTAAATCTACATAATCACCTTTTGCTGAAAAAATTATCCACTCACATATATTAGTTACATGATCGCCAACTCTCTCTAAATATTTAGATGCAAATAATATTTGTGCTCCTTTGTTAATGATTGTTTCATCTTTTGCCATTTTCTTTAACATATCGCTAAATAAACCACGATATAAAATATCAACCTGATCATCCATTTTGCAAATTTCATAAGCAGCCTTTACATCACCTGCAACAAAAGCTGAAAGTGATTTATTAATCATTTTTCTTAAAATATCTACCATTTGCCAAATTGGTTCGCATTCTTCTCCTAAAATATCAAATTCAACTCTTTGTGCAATTTTACAAATATCAACTGCATAATCAGCCATTCTCTCTAAATCTGTAACTATTTTAGAAGTTGTAAATATTTTTCTTAAGTCTGTAGCTACTGGAGATTCCATTGCCATAAATTTTAAACACTGTTCTTCTATTTTTCTATTTAATTCATCAACTTTATCATCATTGTCCATTACTTGCTTTGCAAGAGCCATGTCTTTGTTTCTAAAAGCTTCTATACTGTTATATATTTGCTTTTCAACTAAACTTCCCATTTCAGCAAGCTCAGCAGTTAAAATCTTCATTCTTTTGTCTAAAAGATTTCTTGTCATGATTTCACTCCCTACTCTCAAATTATAACCTAAACATATTTTTACTCAAAACTTTAATTTATAATTACCCTTATTAAATATTCCCTTTTAACACACGTAATTTTATCCAAATCTACCTGTTATATAATCTTCTGTTCTCTTATCCTTTGGTCTATAGAATATATCCTCTGTCTTTCCATATTCAACAACTTCTCCTGATAAGAAAAATGCAGTTTTATCGGCAATTCTTCCTGCTTGTTGCATATTATGAGTAACAATTACAACTGTATATTGCTTTTTTAATTGATCCATAAGTTCTTCCATTTTATTGGTAGAAATAGGATCTAGTGCTGATGTCGGCTCATCCATTAATATTATTTCAGGAGAGACTGCTATAGTTCTAGCTATACATAATCTTTGTTGTTGTCCTCCTGAAAGACCTAATGCAGACTTCTTTAATCTATCTTTAACTTCATCAAAAAGAGCAGCACCTCTTAAACTTTTTTCAACTATTTCATCTAAAGTCCTTTTATCTTTAATTCCATGTATTCTAGGACCGTAAGCTATATTGTCATAAATAGACATTGGGAATGGATTAGGCTTTTGGAACACCATTCCAACCTTTTTT
This sequence comes from Clostridium celatum, assembly GCF_021412605.1. Lineage (NCBI taxonomy): Bacteria > Bacillati > Bacillota > Clostridia > Eubacteriales > Clostridiaceae > Clostridium > Clostridium celatum. The sequence continues at coordinate 192,625 of NZ_JAJKGM010000001.1, read as the reverse complement.
CTAAGGTCTATTTCATCATATTCCTTATATATGTCCTTTCCATCTATTAGTATTTGACCATTAATTTTAACTCCTTCAATTAAATCATTCATTCTATTTAAAGTTCTTAAAAATGTTGATTTACCGCATCCTGAAGGTCCAATTAATGCTGTAACTTTTTTTGACTCTATATCTAAATTTATATTTTTTAATGCTTTATTATCACCATAAAAAAGTTCTAGATTTCTAACCTGGATTTCAGGTTTTATTATATTTGACATATTTACACCTCAAAATCTTCTGATTTTCTTTCATTAATATAGTTACTTAATATAAAATTAGCACTATCTATCATTCCACTTAAAAATTAAACATTAATAATTAGCCTTGTTAAATCTGTTACTAATAAATTTGGCTAATAAGTTTAACACTAAAATCATTACAATTAAAACTATCCCTGCAGCAGCTGCTGATGCAATATCACCTTTCTCTTTAGTTTCAAGAAAAGCATGAACTGTTAAAGTTCTACCACTTGACATTATGCTTGTAGGTATTTTATAAACTGTACCTGCAGTTAAGAAAAGTGCTGCAGATTCTCCAATTACACGCCCCATTGAAAGTATTACTCCTGAAAGTATACCAGGTATAGCACTTGGAAGTATAACCTTATATAAAGTTTGGAATCTTGTTGCTCCAAGCCCAAGAGAAGCCTCTCTATATGATGGTGGAACCACTTTTAAAGACTCTTCTGTTGTACGAATAATTACTGGTAAAATTATAATTGCAAGAGTTAAAGATCCTGCTATAAGTGAATATCCAAACTTCAATGTAGTTACAAAAAATGCTGCTCCAAATAATCCATAAACTATTGATGGTATTCCTGCTAATGCTTCAGTTGAATATCTTATTATTTTAACAAGCCTACCTTGCTTTGCATATTCTTGTAAATAAACTGCTGATAATACCCCTATTGGTGTAGCAATAATTAATGATAATCCAATAGTATAAAGTGTTGAAATTATAAATGGCTTAATTCCACCACCACCTGATGGCTTATAATCACCAAATAAATAATTAAAATTTATAAGTTTATATCCTTTCATGAATATAAATCCTATTATAAAAACTAAAATTCCAACAGTTATTAATGCTGATAAATATAATAATACCTTTAAGATATTTTCTTTAAATTTTCTCATTTTACTTACCTTCCTTATTAGAAAGTTTAGAAATAACCAAGTTTAATATTAAAATGAATGCAAATAATACAACACCTGTTGCAAATAATAACTCTTGGTGTGATTGAGTTGCATATCCCATTTCTAAAGCTATATTACTTGTAAGAGGTCTCACCTTATCAAAAATAGATGTAGGTATTTGAACTGAATTTCCTCCAACTAGGATAATAGCCATGGTTTCTCCAATTGCTCTACCGCAACCTAATACTATAGCTGCAAGTATACCTGATTTTGCTGCAGGTACTACAACCTTAAATGTTGTTTCTATATGTGAAGCTCCAAGTGCTAACGAACCTTCTTTATAGCTTTTTGGAACAGCCTTTATTGCAGTTGTAGAAACTGAAATTATAGTCGGAAGCATCATAACTGCCAATACAATAATTACTGCTAATAAACTTTGTCCTTGTGGTAAATTGAAGGTCTTTTGTATCCATGGAACAATTACTGCCAAACCAAATAATCCGTATAATACAGATGGTATTCCAGCTAAAAGCTCAACTGCTGGAATTATAATTTTAGATAATCCTTTTGGTGCTACTTCTGAAATAAAAATTGCTGTAAGTAATCCTATTGGTACCCCTATTATTAAGGCTCCTATGGTACCATAAATAGATGCAATTATCATTGGTAATATTCCATACTTTTGATTTTCTGATGTCGGATACCATTCAGTTCCAAAAATAAATTGTGTGAATGATTTTCCTTCTGCAAAAAATGGTCTTAAACCTTTATAAAATACAAATCCTATAATTAAAACTAAACTTATAACTGCTATAAGTGCACATATTAAAAATATTGTTCTAGTAACTTTATCTACTATATATTTGCTTTTATTTTTTTTACTTTCTTCTACCATTTTAGTCCTCCTAATGGTAATAACTGCTTTTCAAATTACAAATTTAAAATTAAAAATAGCAAATTAACAAGGAAACCGCCAAGGCAGTTTCCTTAAACTTTATTTAATCAAAGTTTAATTTTTAATTTGCCTTTTGTAATTTTTATTTACTTAAATTATTCAATAGTTATTAATCAATAGTTATTAATTTATTTTCTTCTACTATTTGTTGTCCCTCTGGGCTTAATACGTAGTCAATTAATTTTTGACCATTTTCTGTTAAAGTATCTTCTTTAGTTACTAATAAGAATGGTCTTGATATTTTATATTTTGCATCTTTAACGTTTTGAGCTGTTGGTTCTACTCCATCAACTTGTAAAGCTGCTACAGTGCTATCAATATATTCAAAAGAAGCAAAACCAATTGCATTTTCATTTCCAGCTACTGTAGTTTTAACAGCTCCGCTACCATCTGAAATTGATGCATCTTTAGTTAACTCTTCTGATGCGTATCCTACTATTTCTTGGAATGCATCTCTAGTTCCTGAACCTTCTTCTCTTGAAACAACTACGATTGGTGAATCAGTTCCGCCTAGCTCTTTCCAGTTGGTAATTTTACCAGTATACACATTTTTCACATCTTCTAAAGATATGTTTTTAACTGGGTTATTAGGATTTACTAGTAAAGCAATTCCATCATATGCAATTGTAGTTCCTTTAACTGAACCCTTTTCTTCATCCTTTAATTCTCTTGAAGACATTCCTATTTCTGAAACTCCACCAATAACATCTTTTATTCCTGCCCCTGAACCATTTTGTTGTATTTCTAATGTAATATTATTATTTTCTTCTTCATATTTTTCTTGAATCTTTTCCATTAATGGCCCTACTGAAGTTGAACCTGAAATTGAAACAGTAACCGCTCCAGAACCATTATTTCCACCTTCTGCTGATTTATCAGATCCACATCCTACAAATGTAGCTCCTACCATAGTAACTAATAATGCCCCTACCATTAACTTTAATTTTTTACTTCTCATTTTTATTCCTCCACTTTCATAAATGAATTATTATTCATATACCTTACACACATAATATTATTCCTCTAAAGTTAAAGTAATATTACTTCTTCGTTAAATATTTTTAAGTCAATGTTAAGTTAATGTTAAATTTACATCTTTTAACTCTTTTCTAATATCTCTATAATTAACCTAAAAATATTTTAAATATAAAAAAAGGATTGTATTTCTACAATCCTTTTTGTTATTTCTTTATTTTAACAATAAATGTACTACCAATACCAACTGTTGATTCTACACTTATATCTCCATTAAACAATTTAACAATATGTTTAACAATTGCAAGTCCAAGTCCAGTCCCCCTTGTAGATCTTGATTTATCTACTCTATAAAACCTTTCAAAAATCCTTGGAATATCATTTTTAGGTATACCTATACCATCATCACTTACTTTAAAAATAAAACAATCGCCCTTTTCCGATGCGACTATATCAATATTTCCACCATCATTTGAATATTTAATGGCATTTTCAATTAAGTTTAAAGCTAATTGATGAAATTTATCTTTATCTCCAAGTATTTTTCCATTGAACTCATTGTAATAATTAATCTTAATATTTCTTTTATCAGCTTGCTTTGATACTACTTCAATTGTATTTCGAATAACTTCCATAGGCATAAAATATTCATTGTCCATCTTATGCATATTTTCTAAGTTAGAAAGAACTAAAATATCATTAATTAAATTACCTAATCTTTCCGATTCCTTTTCTATTATATCTAAAAATTTATTTCTAGTATTTTCATCATTAACATACCTTAAAGTTTCAGCAAAACCTTTTATAGATGTTAGCGGTGTTTTAAGTTCATGCGATACATTAGCAACAAATTCACTTCTCATATTTTCAAGCCTTTTTATATCAGTTATATCTTGAATTGTTATTACTATTCCTATAGGCTTTTTATATACTCCTATAATAGGTGACTTTTTTATTCTAATTTCTCTTTCTATAGGATGAAATAATTTTATTTCTTTTGTATCAATATCAGGAATATCTCTTATAAAATTAATTAAATCATAATCAATTATACAATCTGAAATATTCTTTCCTATAATTTCTTCTTTCACTCCAAAGAGCTTATTTGAATAGGGATTACTTAATATAATTTTTTCACTATTATCTAAAGCAATTACTCCACTTTCCATACTTTCTAAAATAGCTTCTAGCTTATTTTGCTTATCTAATGAATCATTTATCTTTATTTTAAGTTGCTCTGCCATATTATTAAAGGTTTGAGCTAAAAGACCAATTTCATCATAATTATAAATTATAGCTCTTTTATCTAAATCACCAGCTGCAATTTTAGTAGTTACCTTTTCTAATTCTTTTACTGGATACACTATAATTTTTACTAATTTAACAGCTAATAATAATGATAATAAAAATACTACTATAACTATGGCAATATAATATTTAAGAGTACCTAATGTAAAAACTTTAATATTGCTAATTGGCACAGAGCTTCTAACTACTAAATTATCACTTATTTTAGTTGCAACATATGCTAAATTACATGATAATGTATCGCTAAATCTTACACTTGTACCTTCACCTTTATTAAAAGCATCTATTATTTCTTGTCTATCTTTATGATTTTCTAAATTTTCTTTTTCATTATCATAAATAACTTCGCCATCTTTATTTACTACAGTGAATCTTACAGCATTGCCCTTAAATGTAAATAATGATACATTATCATAATCATTATTTTTTATATCATCTGCAATTAATAAATTGTAAATTGATAATATTTCCTTTGCATCATTAATAGTATTAACATTTACTAAAGCAATAAATGAACTAGTTACTATTATTAATGCAAATACTACAGTAATTACTACTGATGTTATAATTCTTTTCTTCATTATTTATAAATTAGGGTTAAACCTATACCCTACTCCTCTAATAGTTTCTATAAATTTAGGATTTTTATCATCTGACTCTATTTTTTTTCTTAAATATCTAATATGAACATCTACAGTTCTTGTTTCTCCAATATATTCATAGCCCCAAATTTTATCTAATAAAGTATCCCTTGTTAAAATTTTACCTTTGTTTCTAATTAAAATTTCAAGGAGTTCAAACTCCTTTAGTGTTAACTCTAACTTGTTATTTTTTATAAGTACCTCTCTTTTTTCAAAGTCTACAGTTAAATCACCAAAAACTAAAACATTTTCCTCAGACTCAACAATAGAAAATCTTCTAAGTACAGCTTTAACTCTAGCAAGCAATTCTCTTACTGAAAATGGTTTTGTTATATAATCATCTGCACCAAGTTCTAATCCTAATATTTTATCAATCTCTTCACTTTTAGCCGTTAACATTATTATTGGCGTATTCATAACTTCCTTAGTACTTCTTATTTCCTTACATACATCATATCCATCTTTTCCTGGAATCATTAAATCAAGTAAAATTAAGTTTGGTCTTTCCTCTAATACAATTTTCATTGCATCTATTCCATTATTGGCACTTAAAATTTTATATCCATTACTTTCTAAGTTGTAACGTATAAGTTCTGCTATATGTTCCTCATCATATACTACTAATATTTTTTCATTTGCCATTATTATCACCCCATAATTTATTTTATATATGCAAAGGAAAATAACCTTCCATAAGTTCCATTACTCTTTCTGTATGAGAATAATTTTTCTTCTTCTTCACAGTGTGTACATATTTTTAGAGAATATATGTTGTTTTCATTTATTCCTATTGATTTCAGACTTTCTTCTATGCATAATTCCATACTTAGATTTCTTCCATTAAAAAGTTTTTCCTTAGGCACATTAAATTTTTCAATAAACTTCTCTTTTAATTCTTCTGAAATTTCATAACAGCACTGTCTAATATGAGGTCCTATATAAACTTTTATATTATTTACATCTGAATTAAAATTAGTAATCATTTTATCTACAGCCTTTTTACTTATCTCATTAAAAGTTCCTTTCCATCCACTATGAATGGCACTTATAACATTTTTCTCTTCATCCACTAAAATAACTGGAACACAATCAGCTGTAAAAGCTCCTATTATAACACCTTTTTCATTTGTTATTATGGCATCTCCTTCATTTTCAATAAAATCTTTAATTTCTTTTTTATAACTAATAACATTATCACTATGAATTTGATGTAAATATTGAACTTCATCTACATTAAAATCTTCTTTTAATGAAAATAAATTTGCCATACCCTCTTCAGTATTTCTATTAAAACTTCTATGATTTTTAGCATTTGAAAATACTATATTTATTTTTCCATTCTCTAAAACCCAAAAATCTTTATATTCCTTTAAATCTTTAACATATATATAATTCATTTTTCACCTCTAAAATATTCTTATTTTATTTTAACATCTATTAACTACTTTTTCTATTTACTAGCTATATGTTTTAACCTACTTTTAACTTTTCTACTACAATATTAAAGTTTTAGCTTCTTATAATTAATACTTCTATTTAAACACGAAAAAGAGTTGTGTTTTATATTACCACAACTCTGTAAATATTCTATTATTTTGTCATTAAACCTTTTATCTCATCTAAAAAAGTATTAATATCCTTAAATTCTCTATATACAGATGCAAATCTCACATAAGAAACCTCATCAAGTTCTTTTAGTCTATCCATAACCATTTCACCAATTACTCTTGATTCAATTTCAGTAAGCATATTATTCGAAATAGTTTTTTCTATGTCTTCTGCTAATTCCTCTATTTGCTTTCTAGATATTGGTCTTTTTTGACAAGCTATAATTAGTCCATTAACTATTTTTTCTTTATTAAAGTTTTCTCTTGTAGAATCTCTTTTAATTACTAGTATAGGAATATCTTCAATCTTTTCATAAGTTGTGTATCTTCTTCCACACTTAGTACATTCTCTTCTTCTTCTAATTGTTGTATTATCATCTGTAGCTCTAGAGTCTACAACCTTACTTTCATAAAAAAAACAAAAAGGACATTTCAAGTAAATCACGCCTTCCTCTTATTTAGTATATGAACATTATACAATTTTTTAGTTGTTTTTTCTATATTTTATTTTCATCTAAGTTAAGTTCTATACCAGATGCATCTACTAACAATACATCAACACCAATTTTTATTACTTTTTCCCAAGGTATTTCTATATCATCTTCTTTAGAAAACCATCCCTTCGTTGCACCTGCCAACAGTATAGCTGTTATTTTTTGCTCATTAATATCAATTTTATAATCCTTTGTATACCCTAATTTACAGCCAGTGGATATATCAATAACCTCCATACTTCTAATAGCATTTACAGAATATAAAATTAATTCGTCTTCCATTTTTTAATCCCCCTCATTATAAAATATATTATTGATTAATAAACTTTAATCTCTTCATATTTATTACTTTATATAATATAACCTACTCTAAATAGGATTTTTTACTTTATATTTAATCTTTATTTTTCATTGCAAATATTATCCTTTAATTTAAATATATTTAATAATTATTTATATAATGCTAAATATAAAAAAAATAGGACTCATAGAGTCCTATACATATTTTCTCATGTGTTTTAATGCTGTTTTTTCTAATCTTGAAACTTGCGCTTGAGATATACCAATTTCATCTGCAACTTCCATTTGAGTTCTTCCATTAAAAAATCTTAATGTTAAAATTAGTTTTTCTCTATCATTCAATTTTTTCATGGCTTCTTTAATTGATATATTTTCAAGCCAGTTATCATCACTATTTTTAGAATCACTTATTTGATCCATAACATAAATTGCATCTCCACCATCATGATAAATTGGTTCAAATAAAGAAACAGGATCTTGAATTGCATCTAAGGCAAATACTACATCTTCTCTTGGTATATTTAATTCTTTTGCAATTTGTGAAACAGTTGGCTCTTTGTTATTATCCTTAACTAGTTTATCCCTAACTAATAACGCTTTATAAGCTATATCTCTCAATGATCTACTTACTCTTATAGAATTATTATCTCTTAAATACCTTCTAATTTCTCCTATTATCATAGGTACAGCATAAGTTGAAAACTTTACATTTTGACTCAAATCAAAATTATCTATAGCCTTCATTAATCCTATACATCCAACTTGAAATAAATCATCGACATTTTCGCCTCTATTATTAAACCTCTGGATAACACTTAAAACTAGCCTTAAATTTCCTTTAATAAAGGTTTCTCTAGAACTCGTATCACCCTCCCTCATTTTTAAAAGGAGTTCTCTTTTCTCTTTTTCTTTAAGTACTGGTAGTTTGGAAGTATTAACTCCACAAATCTCAACTTTGTTAACAATCAAAGTTACTCACTCCTTCGGAAGTAATAACATACTGCATTTAAAATTATTTCCTTAAGAGTATTCTTTTATACTAAAGACAACCTAAATCATTTTATTAATTTCTTTTTTTAATCTATTTATTATCTTTTTTTCTAACCTAGATATATAAGATTGAGAAATGCCTAAAATGTCTGCAACCTCTTTTTGAGTCTTTTCACTATTACCTGCTAAACCAAATCTTAATGTCACTATTTCCTTTTCTCTATCATTTAAATTTCTTAAAGCTAAAAATAATAACTGCTTATCCACTTCATCTTCAATCAAATTATAAACAGTATCATTTTCTGTCCCTAAAATATCTGATAATAATAATTCATTTCCATCCCAATCAATATTTAGAGGTTCATAAAATGACACTTCTGCTTTTACCTTGCTATTTCTTCTTAAATACATTAATATTTCATTTTCTATACATCTTGAAGCATAAGTCGCAAGCTTTATTTTTTTATCTGGTTTAAAAGTATTTACTGCCTTTATTAAACCAATGGTCCCTACTGAAATTAAATCTTCAACTCCTACTCCTGTATTTTCAAATTTTCTTGCTATATAAACAACTAATCTTAAATTTCTCTCTATTAATATATTTCTTATTTCATCTCCACCACTCTCAAGCTTTTCAACTAGCTTTTCCTCTTCATCTTTCTTTAAAGGAGGTGGCAATGCATCATTTCCTCCAATGTAGTCTACTCTCTTCGTCCCAATATTAAGCTTTGATAATATTTTATTTATTAATAAAATTATTTTTTTCATATACCCTCCTATACTATTCCCCTTGAAAGTAGTGCATGAAAATCATCAGTTTTACTTAACTTTCCTTCACACTCACATATAATAGCATCAACATTAATCCATGATTTATCTTCTTCATTTCGTATTTTTATACTTTCACCTTTAAACCCTTGTACCGCTCCATCCTTACTTATTGTTTTGTATCTTATTGTATATTTATCTTTATCTTGTATATTAAACTGATCAAAATAATTTTTTTCAATCAATATACATGGTAAATTAGTTACTGGTTCTCTTAACTCATTTCCTGTATCTAAAAAACCTTTTATTTGTAATGTATTATTTCCTTCCCTAATATATATATCATATATAAAATTTTTAATTATAGCCCTTTCCTTTATAGAATCTATTATTCTTGTGATACATATAAAAACAATTATCAAAGCTAATGCTACTTCCTTAAATGAATTATTTTCTATAACAAAATCTTGTCCTACTAAATATGTGTTTTGCATTACAACAAAACTAAAACACATACCACCTAACATAAATGCAATCATAAAAAATATAAAGGTCGATTTTATAATGTTAATTATTTTTCTATTATCAATAGCAATATAAATCATCACTATTGCAACTACTAACTTTGCTAATATGGAAGTTAAAATCATTACATTATAAAAGATAACTAAAGCATATAGTGCACCTAATAATGATGATAAATATAATAATTTAATATTATATTTAATCCTCTGTATCTTAAATGTTAATAATAATAAAAATATATTTATTATAAAGTTTTCGAAAATAAAAATATCTAGATAAACCTCCACATTTCTATCCTCCCTATTAAATCAATTATAACTTTATGCATAAAAATTTTTTGTCATTTTTGAGGATATTAAAAAATTTTTCACTCATACTTTTTTTACATTTTTTTTAATATATTTTTATATTAAGTATCTATTTTTTGTTTTTTGTAATCTTTAGGCATATTTACTGCTATTATTGCTTTTAATAAAAAAAATAGATAAAAACTTCAATACATAATTGATAGTTTTTATCTATTTTTATAACTTTATGAAATTTAACTTTTTATCTTCTTGCTCTTAAAAAACTTGGTATATTAACACTTTCTCTATCTAAATCTAATAATGGATCGTTATGTGGTTCCGGCTTAGATACTACTTCTTCCTTTACCTCTGGTTCTACTTTTTTAGGCTCAACTTTTTGTTCTATTGTTGTTGCTCCTATTTTTCCATTATCTTCTTCAAATCCAGTTGCAATAACTGTTAATCTAATTTCATCATTTAAAGATTCATCAATTACTGCACCAAATATAATATTAGCATCAACATCAGCAGCTTCTCTTACTATTTCAGCTGCTTCATAAACTTCGATAGCTCCTAAATCAACACCACCAGTAAAGTTAATTATAACCCCAGTAGCTCCATCTATTGATGTTTCTAATAATGGTGAAGATATTGCTTGTCTTACAGCATCTTGTGCCTTATTATCACCCTTACCATATCCAACACCCATATGTGCTAAACCTTTATCTTTCATAACAGTTTCTATATCTGCAAAATCGGCATTAACTACCCCAGGAATAGTTATAAGGTCTGATATTGCTTGTACACCTTGTCTTAATACTCCATCAGCTAATTTAAATGAATCTAAAAGAGTAGTTTTCTTATCTGCCATAGCTAAAAGTTTTTCATTAGGAATTATAACTAATGTATCAACATGTTGTTTTAAGTTTTCTAATCCCATTTCAGCATGTCTCATTCTTCTTTTACCTTCAAATGGGAAAGGCTTAGTAACAACACCTACAGTTAAAATATTCATAGATTTAGCAATTTCTGCAACTACAGGAGCAGCACCAGTTCCAGTTCCACCGCCCATACCAGCAGTTATAAATACCATGTTAGCACCTTTTATAGCTTCTGCTATTTCTTCTCTACTTTCTTCTGCAGCTTTTTTACCTATTTCAGGATTTGCTCCTGCACCTAGACCCTTTGTTAATTTTTCTCCAATTTGAATCTTGGTATTAGCTTGTGAAAGTAGTAATGCTTGCTTATCTGTATTTACAACAATAAACTCAACATTTTTTAATCCTTCAACTATCATTCTATTAACAGCATTTCCGCCGCCACCACCGCAGCCTATTACTTTTATATTAGTTAATTCTTGCATATCTAATTCAAAATCTAACAAAATAATTCCTCCTTCAAACCTTCTCTATTAGTTATTAAAATACCTTTTAAAATTAACTTTTATTAGTGTATTGTTTATTATTCAATCTTAAAATCTTAAACATACAAACTTTCATATATTGATTTTACAACATTATATATGTATTTAACAATAGTAAAAACATTAATTGTATAAGAATTTTGTAAATGAATATTATATTTTGTATTTATATATATTTTTATTCATTTAAAGCAAAAACTTCTAATCAAATACTATTTTGTTTAATTAAATCAATATACCTATCATATTTAATATTCAACATATACTTAAAAAATCCTCTATATAAATTAATATTATTTAAAAAAACTTAATATTTTTTGATATATACACTTTTTTTAACATTTGTGTAATAATATAAAATATATTGTTGTACATAAAATTAAGAGGTTATATCAAAACAATATGATTATTTTGATATAACCTCTTTTAAAATTTATAATATCATCAATCTCTTTAAGGTTTCACTATCCACGGCATATGTCATAGCTGTTTCCATACTTATTACTCCCTTTTTATACAATTCTGCAATTGACATATCCATAGTTTTCATTCCATATCTATTGCCAGTTTGTACTGCAGAAATTATTTGATGAGTTTTTCCTTCTCTAATTAAATTTTGTATTCCTGGAGTAGTCACCATTATTTCAAGACTAGCAACTCTACCATTTCCATCTGCATTTTCAAGTAACTGTTGAGATATAACTGCTTGCAATACAGAAGATAATTGAACTTTAATTTGTTGCTGTTGATGTGGTGGAAATACATCTATTATTCTATCAATAGTTTTAGCTGCACCGATAGTATGAAGTGTTGATAATACTAGATGTCCTGTTTCAGCTGCTGTTATAGCAACTGATATAGTTTCTAAGTCTCTCATTTCTCCAACTAATATAACATCGGGATCCTCTCTCAATATTGATTTTAGTGCACTCTTATAACTTTTACTATCTTTTCCTATTTCTCTTTGATTCACTATGCACTTATTATGCTTATGAAGATATTCAATTGGATCTTCTAAAGTAATAATATGTGCTTGTCTTGTATTATTTATTTCATTTATCATAGCTGCTAAAGTAGTACTTTTACCGCTACCTGTTGGACCTGTAACCAATACTAACCCTCTTTGTTTTTTGACTATTTCCTTAAGTACTTGTGGGTATTTTAAATCATCTAAATTAGGTATTTTAAGAGCTATAACCCTAATAGCAATTGCATCGCTATTTCTTTGTTTAAATATATTTACTCTAAATCTCCCTATGCCTTGAATAGAATAAGAAGTATCAAATTCTCCTTCTTTAATATACTCATCATATTTCTCTTCTAAAATCTCTCTTGAAAACTTTTCTACATCATCTGGAAATAATTTTTTGTTACCTAGTTGAATTAATTTTCCATTACACCTTACTGTTGGTGGTAATCCTACTGTTAAATGTAAATCTGATGCACCAAGTTCAATAGTCTTGGTTAATAGTTCCTTTAAGAAATACATTTTAGCTCCCCCTCTCTAATATATACATATATTTATATTCTAGTAGAGATATAGGGATAATTCAACTTATTTTGTAATATTTTAGTGTACTTTGTCATTAACTTGTAATTCTTTTCTTAATTTTTTTAACGCTTTCTTTTCTATTCTAGATACATAAGATCTAGAAATTCCTAACATACCTGCTATTTCTCGTTGTGTTTTACATTTTCCATCAATCAATCCATATCTCATTTTTATTATTTCACCTTCTCTTTCATTTAAAGAAGATTTTATCTTTGCATAAAGTGCTCTTATTTGCATATTAGTTTCTACTTTGTCTATAACAGAATCCTTATCACTACTTAAAACATCTATTAAGCTAATTTCATTTCCTTCTTTATCAACTCCGATTGGGTCATGAAGAAAAGTTTCTCCTTTTTGTTTTTTACTACTTCTAAATAACATTAAAATTTCATTTTCAATGCACCTAGATGCATATGTAGCTAATCTTGTACCCTTCGATGCATCAAATGAATCTATTGCCTTTATAAGCCCTACTGTTCCAATAGAAATAAGTTCATCTATATCCTTATTGGGTATTTGATACTTTTTCACAATATGTGCAACTAACCTAAGGTTTCTTTCAATTAACACTCCTTTTGCGTTCTTATCTCCCTTTTTCAATAATTCTAAATATTTTTCTTCTTCTTTTTCATCTAACGGCTGCGGAAATGTATTGCTTCCGGAGATATACCCTGTTAAAAATATATTGCTACATAGAAACTCCAGAATATTACTAATAAATATCACTAAGCTTCCTCCTATTAGTGCTTATTATATAATATGATAATTCCTCTAAATATTGCTTTATGAAACTAAATTAATTTTCTTGACACATTTTATTTGATGGAAAACTTCAAAATTAATATACTCCTATAAGTGCTCTAATAAATACATAAAGCCAATTACAGCATTATCTAATAAAAAAATAAAGGAATAAACCTCTAATGAAGTTTACTCCCTTAATAATTAATTTATCACTTTTAACCACTAATTAATTTTATCATTCTTCATCCATTAATGAATATATTATTTGTCTATAAATTGGTGCACCAGTATTTCCGCCTCCAAGTTCCCTTCCATCAGGATGCATATCAGGTATATTAGGTGCTATTACTACTAATGTATATTTATGCTCTCCTAATTCAAAATAACCTGCAAACCATCCATGATTTGTTTTTGATCCATCACTAGCTGTACCTGTTGAAGTCCCCGTTTTTCCACCTTGATTAATTCCTTCAACCTTAGCTTCATATCCTGTTCCCTTCCATATAACATCATGCATTGCATTTTGCACTATCTTCGCTGTTGTACTTGAAAAAACCCTTCTTTCTTCTTCTTGTGTTTTCTCTATAATATTATTATCATTATCAACAATAGCTTCTATTAAAGTTGGTTTAATATACACCCCATCATTTGTAATTGCATTAATTGCACCTGCCATTTGAAGAGGAGTTACAGTTAAGCTTTGACCTATAGAAAAATTACTTACACCTTCACCTGCTGGAGGCATACTCCCTACAGCTTCTTCTCTATTTTCTCCAGAGAACCCAAGAACCTTGCTATACAGCCCTAAATTAGTTGTATATTTAAGCATAGTGTCATATCCTGCTAAATTACCTACTTGCGCAAATACGTCATTACATGATACTTGTAGAGCCTCATTTACAGTTAAAGGTCCATGAGCATATTTTTCACCTAATTTTGTACATATTTCTCCAGTACACTCAAAAGTATCATTATTAGTTATTAATCCTTCATTTAAAGCTATAGAATCTGTTAAAGTTTTAAAAATCGAACCTGGTTCATATCCTAATAGACCTATACCTAAATTTACATTTGCTTCCGTTTCATCCTTTTGAACCATAGCCCTAATTTTCCCCGTATCAGCTTCTAATAAAACAACACCTATGTTACTTAAAAAGCTATATTCTTCTCTATTTAATACTTCCCTTATTTTTTCTGTCCAAGCATTATTTATAGTCAATCTAATGTTTTTATTTTCTTCACCTTCATCAGTTTTTGATGTATAATAGATAGATTTATTATCTAATGAAAAACTCTTATTGGGATATTCATTTTCCTTAATTATATCTGCTATTTTTTCTTCAAAAGATCCCTCTACTACATTATCTACATCTATACTTGCAATTGCATTTTCTATTTTCCATCTTTCTTTTAAATCTAATTCATCATATTCATAACAATAAATCCCCTTTATATTGGTTAATTTATTTATCTTATTGTATGTTTCTTCTGTTATTGTATAATAAAATTTACCTTCAGTTTGCATTATATCTGAAAAGTTAAAAGTACTATCTTCGGTTTTCATTATGAAGTTAAGTGCTAATAAATCCTCTAAAGTTTCTTCATAATTATTTAACTTAAAAGGTTTTGTATCTAATACCATAACATATTTTTTATTATATTTAATTAATTCATTTCCCTCTGTATCAAATATTTTATAATTATTATTACTTGTATACTCTAATTGATGTGCTTCAAGCTCACCTTGAACTAAATTACTAGGATATATCATCAAAAAATATAATCTAACACCTAAAATCATTAAAACTACAAAAAAGGTAATACAAACAATTGTTAGTCTCTTACTATCAATTTTATATTTGTACATAAAAAAACACCTCCTTCAGCTAGATTCTAGCCAAAGAATAGGTGTTTTATTCAAATTATTTTAATATATCTCTAATTTTTGCCATTAAAATATCTATTGCAACATAGTTATGTCCACCTTCTGGAACTATTATGTCTGCATATTTCTTTGTAGGCTCAGTAAATTGCATATGCATAGGTCTAACAATATTTAAGTATTGATCTACAACTGATTCAATTGTTCTACCTCTTTCATTTATATCTCTTACTAATCTTCTTAAAATTCTTATATCGGCATCAGTATCAACATAAACTTTAATATCTAAAAGATCTCTTATTCTCTCATCTTCAAGTATTAAAATTCCTTCAACTAATATTATATCTCTTGATTCAACTAAAGTTGTTTCTTTTGCTCTATTATGCACTGTAAAATCATAACTTGGTTTTTCAATAGCTTCACCATTTATTAATTTTTTTAAGTGTTCTACTAATAAATCATTATCAAATGCCATTGGATGGTCATAGTTAGTTTTAACTCTTTCCTCCATAGATAAGTGACTTTGATCTTTATAATACATATCTTGTTGTATCATAGTAATACATTCTTTAGGGAAGTTTGTATATAAGGCATCAGCTATTGTACTTTTACCTGAACCAGTACCTCCAGTAATCCCTATTAAAATCGGTTTTGACATTACAGTTCCTCCTTAGTTATTATTTATGTTGATAACATTGTTAGCTTTTACAAACATGTCATTTACTTTTAATGGAGTATCAACTTTAACAGTAAACATCATGTGTGCTCTATTTGCTACATCTGTCTTTCTATCTTTGTCTATATCATACATATCTTCAAGCTTAATCTTAAAATATGGAACATCCGGTCTTAAAACTTCTACTTCTTCACCTTCAAAAACTCTATTCTTTTGAAGAACTGTTGCAGTCTTTGTTTCAGGGTCATAAGATTTTACCATTCCGACAATTTCATAATCTCTAACATATCCTGCATCATCGTAATTTTGTTCACCATTTACTCCTAAATAGAAACCTGTGTGATATGGTCTATGACTTACTTTTCTAAGCATATCCATCCATTCATCTTTAAATTTATAGTTAGATGGATTTTCCCAATAGCTATCTAAAGCTTCTCTATATGCTTTTACTACTGAAGCTACATAGAATTCACTCTTCATTCTTCCTTCAATTTTAAAAGAATAGATACCACTCTTAACAAGCTCTGGTATGTAATGAATCATACATAAATCTTTTGAGTTCATTATATATGTCCCATTATCATCTTCTATAACAGGATAATATTCACCTGGTCTAGTTTCTTCAACTAAATGATATTTATATCTACATACATTACCACAGATTCCTTTATTGGCATCTCTCTTAATCATATAATTTGATATTAAACATCTTCCAGAATATGCAACACACATTGAACCATGAATAAATGCTTCAATATCGCATCCCTTAGGAATATTTTCAGTTATTTCATTTATTTCTTTAAAAGTTAACTCTCTTGCTAATACTATTCTCTTAACGCCTAAATCGTACCAGAATTTAGTTGCCATCCAGTTAACAGTATTTGCTTGAGTACTTAAATGTATTTCTAATTCTGGTGCAACTTCTTTACATATTGCAATTAATGATGGATCTGCAACTATAACTGCATCTACACCGATGTCATAAAGTCCCTTTATATAATCTCCTGCTGAAGGTAAATCATGATTTCTTGCAAAAACATTTAATGTTACATAAAGCTTTCTACCTCTATCATGGCAATACTTAATCCCTTCAATCATTTCTTCATTTGAAAAATTATTTGAAAAGGCTCTAAGATTTAATTTACCTCCACCAATATATACAGCATCTGCTCCAAAATCTATAGCTATCTTTAGCTTTTCTAAATTACCAGCAGGTGCTAATATTTCTGGTTTTCTCATAAGTAGTTACCTCCTCTTTGTTATAGCAATTCCATCTCCCATAGGAATTACTGATGTTACTAACTCTTTATCTTGTGATACTAAGTCTAGATAAGTTCTCATTCTCTTAACTATTGTTATTTTTCTTCTTTTAACTAACTCATCAGTTGCAACCATGCCTCTGAATAATACATTATCAGCAATTATTATTCCATCCTTATTTAAAAGTCTTAGGCAATGTGGCAAGAAATGATTATAATGACCTTTACCTGCATCCATAAATATTAAATCATAAGGTTCGTCTAGTTTTTCTAATACTTCTAAACAATCTCCTTCTTCAATTTTTATTTTATCAGAAAGTCCAAAGGATTCTATATTTTCCTTTGCATATTTTATCATTTCTTCGCTTCTTTCAATAGTAGTAATATGTGGATTAGTTCCAGCTGCTTCATGCATTATAATTGCAGAATATCCAATAGCTGTGCCAAGCTCCAATATTCTTAGAGGCTTTTTCATAGAAACCATAAATTCTAAAAACTTTATAGTTTCCTTTTGCGCTATAGGCACTCCATTTTCTTTAGCAAAATCTTCTAATGCTTTTAGTCTTCCTTCACTTTCTGGTATTAATCCTCTAATATATTCTTCCATATAATCGTAGGTAATTCCACTCATCTTCTTAAACTCCTCCGTATAGCTTAATATCCTAGCTCTTCTTTCTTTGTTTCAAAATCATCATAGTTATTCGTAAAATAATGCTCTCCATCTTTTTCTAATATATAGAATAAATAGTCAGTATCTGCAGGATGTAAAGCTGCTGCTAAAGACTTTTCTCCTGGGTTAGATATAGGTCCTACGGGTAAACCTTTATAAAGATATGTGTTATATTTAGACTCAATTGCTAAATGTCTATTTCTAACACTTTCAATATAATATCCGTGAGCATAAATAACTGTTGCATCAATTTGAAGTGGCATATCAATATTAAGTCTATTATAAATAACAGATGCTATTAAAGGTCTATCCTCATCAACTCTAGCTTCTTTTTCAATAATAGAAGCTACATTTACTACCTTTTCAATATCCTCATCTTTAATATCCATGCCTTTTGTATTTTCGTCCCATACTTCTTTAAATCTATCTAACATTGTTTGTATTATGTATTCTGGTGTAACGTTTAAATCAAAATTATATGTATCTGGGAATAAAAATCCTTCTAAATTATATCTTTTATCAGGATTATTAGTAATATATGATGGTAATGGATATTCCTTAACTGCCGTTAAAAATTCATCTGATGAGCAAATTCCTAACTCTTCTAACTTAAAAGCAATATCCTCTATAGTAAATCCTTCTGGAATAGTAAGTAAAATTCCTTCGCCTTCCGATTTACTTCCTAAGTCCTCTATTACTTCTTTTAAATTCATGCCTTTAGTTAATGTGTGTTTCCCTGGTAATACTTCTAAATTCGCATTTGTTAATTTAGAATAGACTTTAATCATTATTGGGCTTTTTATTTTTTTCTCTTGAAATAGCTTATTTATTATACTATAAAAACTATCTCCCTCACTCACTATTACTTCCTCATCTTGAGATATTAATAGTGGTTTATTAACTACAGAAATATATCTCACTC
Organism: Clostridium celatum; assembly: GCF_021412605.1. Taxonomy (NCBI): domain Bacteria; kingdom Bacillati; phylum Bacillota; class Clostridia; order Eubacteriales; family Clostridiaceae; genus Clostridium; species Clostridium celatum. The sequence goes on along the minus strand of NZ_JAJKGM010000001.1, from coordinate 173,469 downwards.
CTATAAAAGCTACGATACATATTGCAAAAATAGCAATAACCATAGTTATCGTTTTACTTTTCTTCTTCATAAATACCCCCTGTATTTAAAAGTGAATAGCTAGTTTCCCAGCTATTCACTATTATAATACTTTTTTATGAAATTATAAACAACTTAAAAGATTATTTTTTGCTTCTGCTAATCATTCTCTTTCTTTCAGCTGCATCTAAGTATCTCTTTCTGATTCTTATGCTTTGTGGAGTTACTTCAACTAATTCATCATTTCCAATGAATTCAATTGATTGCTCTAATGTTAAAGTAGTAACTGGAACTAATTTAACAGCATCATCAGAACCTGAAGCTCTTGTATTAGTTAATTTTTTACCTTTACAAACATTTATATCAAGATCTTCTGCTCTTGCACATTCTCCAACTACCATACCTTGGTATACTGGTGTACCTGGAGTTATGAATAATCTACCTCTTTCTTGAGCATTAAATAATCCATAAGCAATTGCTTCACCTTGTTCAAATGATACAATAGAACCTCTACTTCTTGATTCAATTTCTCCCTTATATGGAGCATATCCTTCAAATACATGGTTCATTATACCATTACCTTTTGTATCAGTCATAAATTCATTTCTGAATCCTATAAGACCTCTTGCTGGAATTATGAACTCTAATCTAGTATATCCATTAACAGCAGATGTCATATTAACCATTTCAGCTTTTCTTGGTCCCATTTTTTCCATAACAGCACCCATGAATTCTTCTGGAACATCTATAGTTAAGTATTCCATTGGTTCTAATTTCTTTCCATTTTCTTCTTTGAAAATAACATTTGGTTTAGAAACTTGTAATTCGAATCCTTCTCTTCTCATTGTTTCTATTAAAACTGATAAGTGAAGTTCTCCTCTTCCTGAAACTTCGAAGCAATCTGGAGTTATTTCTTTAACTCTTAAACTTACGTTAGTTTCTAATTCTTTCATTAATCTATCTCTTAGATGTCTTGAAGTAACGAATTCTCCTTCTTTACCTGCAAATGGTGAATCATTAACCATGAAATTCATGTTAAGTGTTGGTTCATCAATTTCTACGAATGGTAATGCTTCTGGATTAGCTGCATCAGCTATAGTTTCACCAATGTTTGCATCTAGGATACCACTTACAGCAATGATATCTCCAAGACCAGCTTCTTCAACTTCTTCTCTCTTTAATCCATTATATCCAAATACAGCAGTTATCTTATAGTTTGATTTTGTTCCATCTTGTCTAACTAAAGCAACATTTTGGTTCTTTTTAACTGTTCCTCTATGTACTTTACCAATTGCAATTTTACCAACAAAGGCATTACTATCTAATGTTGTAACAAGCATTTGGAAAGGTCCATCAATGTATCCCTTTGGTGGTTCAACATGCTCTATTATAGTCTTGAATAATGGTTCCATTCCATCATTTGTATCTTCAACATTATATCTTGCAAAACCTTCTCTAGCTGAAGCATAGATTATTGGGAAGTCTAATTGTTCATCATCAGCACCTAGTTCTAAGAATAACTCAAATACTTCATCAATAACCTCTTCTGGTCTAGCATTTGGTTTGTCTATTTTATTTATAACAACTATTGGCTTTAATTTTAATTCTAAAGCTTTCTTTAAAACGAACTTAGTTTGAGGCATTGGTCCTTCATAAGAATCAACAACAAGTAAAACTGAGTCAACCATCTTAAGTACACGTTCAACTTCTCCACCAAAGTCAGCATGTCCTGGAGTATCAACGATGTTAATTTTTATTCCATCGTACATTACTGCAGTATTCTTTGAAAGAATTGTGATTCCTCTTTCCTTTTCTAAATCATTAGAATCCATTACTCTTTCATCCATTTTTTCATTTGATCTAAATGTGTGACTTTCTTTAAACATAGCATCAACTAATGTAGTCTTACCATGGTCAACGTGAGCTATTATAGCTATATTTCTAATATCATCTCTAGTTATTAATTCCATTTAATTTCCTCCATTAACTTTAATTTAATTGATAATTAATATTGAAATTTCTTAATTTTGTTTAAATTCTCTAAACACATTACTTATAAAAATATTAAGCAATGTTATAATTAATTTCCAATTTTTAATTATCTATTCTTAATTTATCTACTAACTAGTTATTATAATACTCCAACTTATAACTTTGGATATAATAACATCATGTTCTTAGATAACGACTTTTTATCTTCCTATGTAATTAAATACCCTTGAAGATAAAAATTCAGTTTATAAGCTAATAAGCATATCTTATTAAGATTATTAAAAGAACATCAATTAACACTCTCTTTACTTATTAAACATAAATCTCTCAACTCTCTGTTTAAGCTAATTAACCAAAGACTTAGATTTTCAGTTATGTAAACCTATAAATATTTTGCCCAAAAAGAAAATTGGATACACTCGTATCCAATTCCCAAATCTATCAATTATTCTACTATTAATTTAATTGCTTGTCAACAAAGACTTATATTTCCATAATTATTGGTAATATCATTGGTTTTCTCTTTGTCTTTTCGTATAAATAATATCTTAATTCATCTCTTACTTTTGATTTTAATGTTGCCCAATCTGTGATTTTCTTTTCTTCACATTCTGATAAGATATCTCTAACTATATCTCTAGCACCATCCATTAATCCTTCAGATTCCCTAACATATACAAATCCTCTTGATATAATATCTGGTCCTGCAACTATTGTTTTAGTTTCTTTAGATAACGTTACAACTACTGTTAATATACCATCTTGAGATAAATGTTTTCTATCTCTTAAAACTATATTTCCAACATCACCAACACCAAGTCCATCTACAAATATTTGTCCTGCCACTACATTTCCATTCTTCTTAATAGAATTTCTTGTAACTTCTATTACATCTCCTAAATCAGGAATAACAACATTCTTTTCATCAAGACCAAGCTTTATTGCTAATTCTCCATGTTGTTTTAAATGTCTATATTCGCCATGAACTGGAATAAAATGTTTTGGCTTAATTAAAGTTTGCATAAGTTTTAATTCTTCTTGACATGCATGCCCTGAAACATGGATATCTTCTAAAGAGTCATAAATAACCTCTGCACCCTTTTTAAATAGTTGATTAATTACTCTTGATACAAGCTTTTCATTACCTGGAATAGGTGTAGCTGAAATTATTATTGTATCCCCTTCAACTATATTCACTTTTCTGTGCTCCGAAGCAGCCATTCTTGCTAAAGCTGACATTGGTTCACCTTGGCTACCTGTAGTAATAATTACAACTTGATTATCATTGTATTTATTTATTTGATCTATTGGAACTAAATTTTCTTTATCTATTTCAATATATCCAAGTTCCATTGCAACATTTATAATATTTTCCATACTTCTTCCTGATACAGCAACTTTTCTACCATAAGTTGATGCAGCATCTATTATTTGTTGAATTCTATGGATATTAGATGCAAATGTTGCAATTATTATTCTTCCTTTTGTTTTACCAAAAATACGAGTCAAACTTTCGCCAACTATTCTTTCTGATTTAGTGTATCCAGCTCTTTCAACATTTGTTGAATCAGCCATCATAGCTAATACACCTTTTTTACCTAATTCTGCAAATCTTGCAAAATCCATTGGTTCACCATCAATCGGTGTATAATCTACCTTAAAGTCACCTGTATGAAGAACTACTCCAAGTGGCGTGTGTATTGCAATAGCAACTGAATCTGCTATTGAGTGATTTGTCTTTATAAATTCTACTGATACAGACTTTAATCTAATTACATCTCTTGGTTTAACTGTTATAAGTTCTGTCGAGCTTAATAACCCGTGCTCCTTTAACTTTGTTTCAACAATTCCTAATGTTAGTTTTGTTCCGTATACTGGAACATTTAATTGTTTTAATACATATGGTAATGCTCCAATATGGTCCTCATGTCCGTGAGTTAAGAATATTCCAGATACCTTTTCTTTATTTTTCATTAGATAAGTTATATCTGGTATAACTAAATCTATTCCAAACATATCTTCATCAGGAAATTTTAAACCGCAATCAATAACTACTATATCATTTTTATATTCAATAGCAGTTAAATTCTTTCCGATTTCATTTACCCCACCTAAAGGAATAATCTTAACCTTAGCCTTTTCATTTTTCATATGTCCCCTCCTTATTTTTCTTTTATGTATTCCAAAGATAAATATTATCTCTTCATATTCATCTTTTATTTACCTTTAAGTTTTTTACAACATTCAGAACAAAGACCAAAAAATTTCACACTATGGTCTAAAATTTTAAATCCATATGTTTCTTGTATGTTGTGTTCAAGCTCATCTAAAAGATCATCTTGAACTTCAATTACAGCTTTACACTCATTACATACTAAATGATGATGTCTATGTGCTTCTTCACTATGTGCAAGCTCATATCTGCTACAGCCATCATTTAAATCTAGCTTAAATATAACACCAATTTCTTCTAATAATAAAACTGTTCTATATACTGTTGCCAAACCTATATCAGGACATATTTTCTTAACTTCATCATAAATTTCCTCTGCGGTTAAGTGTTCTCCCTCTTTTTCAATAATTGTATCAACTATAGCTCTTCTTTGAGGCGTTAATTTATAGCCCTTTTGTTTTAAATTTTCTTTTAGAAGTTCAATATCTATATTAACTGTGCTCATTTTAACACCTCACTTCTTTTTTTATTCTTCTTCTATAAAAATAGTATTATAAGCTTCTTCAATAGCAGCTAATTCTACTTCATTTTCAATTAATTCAAACATATCTTCGCCATCTTCGTCTTTTATAACTTTTAAAGCAAATGGATTTTCATCTTCATATCCTTGCTCTTGTACTATAACATACTCTGACTTTTCATCATTTTCTGGATTTACCATATCAAAAAATGCTATTACATTTAGATTAATTTCATTTCCATCTTCATCAAATAATTGTATAACTTTTAAATCTTTATCCATTTTTATTTAACTCCTCTTTTATCTATATTGTTTCTTATTATTATACACGAATTTTTAAAATTGAACACCTTTTAAGTAAATTGCTTATTAAAACTAATAAAAAAATATTAATAATAATCTTTTTACATTTTTCCATTTAATTACGACTTTTTTCTCATTTATACTTTATCATATTTCAAAAAAACTGGTAAGTTAATTTTTATTTTTGTCCGTATCAAATTTTATTATCAACCTTATACTTTCACTAAGAAGATATTTCAATTTACTACTTATCAAGGGTTACTTGCTAAGTCTTAATTTGTCAAGGTATCCTTGTAGAATATATGTAGCTGCTATTTTATCAACGATTTTCTTTCTCTTATTTCTTGATAAATCCGCTTCAAGCATAGCTCTATGTGCTGCAACTGTAGTTAATCTTTCATCCCACATCTCTATATGTAAGCCTGTTTTTTCTTTTATCAGTTCAGACAATGCTAAAACTCTTTCTCCAGCTTCACCTATTGTATTATTCATATTTTTAGGCAAACCAATAACTATAGTTTCAACTCCATATTCCTTACATATTTTATGTACTTCTTCAATATCTTGTTCCTTCTTTGTACGTCTAATTGTTGTAATTCCTTGTGCTGTCCAACCTAAAGGATCACTAAGTGCAACTCCAATAGTTTTAGATCCAACGTCAAGCCCTAATATTCTCATAGAAACTCCTTTATTTAAATTAATTGTGCTGTAATTCTTACTTTTTTTAATTTTATCTATTATTTAATTTTTCAATTAAAATTTTATTTCACAAATTTTGTATTTCTTCTACTAAAAATTTTATATATTTTATCATCAAACATATTTATTAACGAATAAACAAAAGTGCCCTTAACGGGCACCTTTTATTTTATATCTAGATAAGATTTTATTACCTCTTCAAGTATTTCATCTCTTTCAAGTTTTCTTAGTAAAGCTCTTGCTCCGTTATAACTAGTAATGTAAGAGGGGTCACCTGAAATTAGATACCCTACCAATTGATTTATTGGGTTATAACCCTTTTCCTTTAATGCACTATACACATCAGTCAAAATTGATTTTGTTAAGTCTTCCTTGTTTATATTAAGGTCAAATTGCATAGTTCTGTCAAGATTATTTTCCATAGCTCACGCTGCTTATATCGCAGCTTCACCCCCTTACGATTGTTTATATTTATTTTTAATCATTTGGAATTTCAAATATTAATTGTTATTTATATTATAACCTATCTTAACATAATTGTATACTATTTCAAGAAACTTATTTTATTAAATTTTCTATTGTTTGGAAAGCAACTTCTATTGCTTCTCCTATCTTTTCTGGCTTTTTACCGCCGGCTTGAGCCATATCTGGTCTTCCACCGCCGCCTCCGCCAACAACTGTAGCAACTTCCTTAATTATTTTTCCTGAGTGTATTCCTCTATCTAAAACATCCTTAGTTGCCATAGTAACTAAGTTAACCTTATCTCCTAAGTTACTTAATAAAACTACAACACCAGAGCCCATTTTACTTCTTATTTTATCAGCTAAATCTCTTAATGCATTTCCGTCTACACCTTCTAATCCATAAGCAATAGCTTTAACACCATTTATTTCTTTAGCAGATTTTAATATGTCGTCTAAAGCTCCACTTGTAAGCTTAGATTTTAATTCTGCAATTTCTTTATCCTTTTCTTTAAGCTCCACACCTTGACTTGAAATTTTCTTTAATACATCTTTTTCTGTACACTTAAGAGCTGCACAAGCTTCTTTTAATAATCTTTGTTTTTCTTCCATGTACTTAATAGCTGCTCTTCCTGTTAAAGCTTCTATTCTTCTTATTCCTGCTGCAACACCTGTTTCAGAAACAATCTTAAATAACCCAATTTCTCCAACATTAGAAACGTGAGTTCCTCCACAAAGCTCTTTTGAGAATTCTCCTGCAGCTACAACTCTTACTTTATCTCCATATTTCTCATCAAATAATGCAGTAGCTCCTGATTCCTTAGCTTCTTCTATAGTCATTAACTTAGTTTCAACTTCATCAACTTCCATTATTTTATCATTAACTAAATCTTCAACCTTTTGAATTTCTTCAGCAGTTAAGCTTTGGAAGTGAGTAAAGTCAAATCTTAATCTTTCGTTATCTACAAAAGAACCTGCTTGATGAACATGTGATCCAACTATTTCTTTTAATGCAGCTTGTAACATATGTGTTGCTGTATGATTCTTACAAACACTGCTTCTTCTTACTCTATCTACATTTAAAGTAACTTCTTCATTTAACTTAATGCTTCCGTTTTTAACTTCAACATAGTGTACAGTCTTTCCACCAACATTTTTCTTAGTGTTGTAAACATAAGCAGAACCATTAGTTCCTGTTATTATACCTGTATCACCAATTTGACCACCCATTTCAGCATAGAATGGAGTCTTGGCAGTTAAAATATATCCTTTAGTACCTTCTGTTAACTCTTCTACAAAAGCTTCATCAGTTGCAAGAACTATAACTTTTCCTACTCCTTCAGTTGAAGTATATCCAACGAATTCAGTTTCAACGTCTGCTTTTACTTTATTTATTGGATTTTCTTCAGCTCCCATGTAAGAAGTTTCCCCTCTTGCACTTCTAGCTCTTTCTCTTTGAGCTTCCATTTCCTTTTTGAATTCTTCATGATCAACTGTCATATTCTTTTCTTCAAGAATTTCTTCTGTTAATTCTAATGGGAATCCATAAGTATCATATAATTTAAACGCTTTTTCACCAGAAAGAACTGTAGCTTTACTTTCTTCTAATTCTTTAATATATCCATTTAAGATGTTCATTCCACTATCAATAGTTTCATTAAATCTTTCTTCTTCTAAAGTTATTATCTTTGTTATATAATCTTTATTTTCAACTAATACTGGATAATTTCCGCCATAATTTTCAACAACAGCATCTACAACATCTTTTAAGAATAGTCCTTTAATTCCAAGTAATCTACCATGTCTTGCAGCTCTTCTTAAAAGTCTTCTTAAAACATATCCTCTTCCTTCATTACTTGGTTGAACACCATCAGAAATTAGCATAGTTACAGCTTTAACATGGTCTGTTACTATTCTTAATGAAGTATCAGAGTTTGCATTTTTTCCATACTCTACACCTGATAAAGAAGATACCTTATTTAAGATATTTTTTACTGTATCAATTTCGAATATGTTATCAACACCTTGCATTATAGTTGCAATTCTTTCAAGCCCCATACCAGTATCGATATTTTTATTCTTTAATGGAGCATAGCTTCCATCTTCTTGTTTATCAAATTGAATAAATACTAAGTTCCAGAATTCAACTATTCTATCAGCATCAGATGCAGCTACAAAATCATCTACATTTGTAACAGGCGCTACATCTACACCTCTATCAAAATGAATTTCTGTACAAGGACCACATGGACCTACTGTTCCAACTTCCCAGAAATTATCATCTTTACCTAATCTAAATATTCTATTTGGATCTATATCTGTTTTAGAAGTCCAAATGTCATAAGCCTCATCATCTTCTAAATAAATAGTTACATATAATTTATCTTTAGGTAACTTTAAAACTTCAGTTACAAACTCCCATGACCATGGAATAATTTCATTTTTGAAATAATCTCCAAATGAGAAGTTACCAAGCATTTCAAAGAAAGTACCATGTCTTGACGTCTTCCCTACATTTTCTATATCACCAGTTCTAATACACTTTTGACAAGTTGTAACTCTAGTTTTTGGTGGTGTTTGTATACCTGTAAAGTATGGTTTAAGTGGTGCCATACCAGCATTTATTAATAATAAACTGTTATCATTTTTAGGCACTAGTGGAAAACTTTCCATTCTTAAGTGTTCCTTAGATTCAAAAAAGCTTATAAAGCTTTCTCTTAATTCATTTGCTCCCATGAATTTCATGATTAATTCTACCTCCAACTTCTTTAAATAGAAAAACTTAAAACTTATACTTAACTTTTCTATTTTCATCTTCTATTTTGATTTTAAATAAAAAAAGTCTCCATCCCTAAAGAAAAGGGACGAAAACTTATAATTTCCGCGGTACCACCCTAATTATGTATAAAGTATACATCACTTAAAGTAAAATAAGCTCCAAGATAGCTTCAATATGCTAAATAAGAAGTTTTCACCACCCACTTCCTCTCTTAATATTTATGTCATATTTACTCATTCTCTTCATCGCTTTAATATTAAATTTTATTCCTAGCAAGATTATATTTCATTTAAACCTGTCTGTCAATGTAACTGAGACTCCAAATTTTAATTTGGTTAGTCGAAGTTACATCTTCCACTGATAGGGATAAGATGTTTCCGTTTTTCACTTCAAATTTTAATTTGGCTAGTCGAAGTTACATCTCCCACTAATATGGAGAATATGTTTCCTTATTTAACACATCAAGCTTCACCAAAAAGCTCATTTGTAATTTGATTAATGGAACTTATAACTTCAATTTATAATAGACTATTTTTCTTTAAACAGTAATTAAAATAAATAATAATTTATATCATCATATATAACCTTTATTATTACTGCAATTGGCACTATCAATATCATTCCAATTACTCCACCAAGCTTTTCTCCAAGTATTAACAATATAATAATTATTATAGGATGCATATTAGTGCTATCCCCTGTTATTTTTGGTGCTAAAAAGTTTCCTTCAACTTGTTGAATTACTATTACACCAATAGTTGCTAATATTCCTTTTGTAACTGATCCGGTTAAAGCTATAAATATAATTGGCACTCCTCCAATTATAGGCCCAAAGTAAGGAATTATATTGGCAATTGCATTTATAATAGATAATACAAAAGGAAATTTCACTCTAAGCACTAATAAAAGTATAAAAGATAAAACTCCAATTATTAAACATAAAAGTAATTGACTTATTATATATTTGCTTAATATTTTATCAATATTGCTATTTATTCTTTTTATTAAAATTCTTTTATTGGTTGGAAATATAAGTAGAACTTTATTATATATAAACTCTCCATCAGCTAATAAGTAATATGTTATTATTGGTACCACTGCCAAACCTACTAAATTTTCCATAATATCCATCATATCATCAAACAAATTATTAGATACACTATTTAACATCATATTTACTTTGTCGCCTATTTGAATATACAAAGTTTCAAATACAGGTATTTTATTCAAATTAAACTTTTCAACTGCAGTTAATATATAAAGCTCTATACTATCTAGCATACTTCCAAAATTACCAGACTCTTTTATTATAGCTGGCACTATACAATATAATAATCCAATAAAAAATAATAAAAAAAACAATATTATAAAAATAGAACTTTTACTTGATGATATATGCAACTTTTTACATAAGTAATTTTTCATAGGTTTTAACGCATATGCAATTATAAAAGAAATAACTAAAATATTAACTACTGATCTTATGGCTCCAACATAAACATAAATCAGAATAGTTACTGAAAGTAATAGTATTATTAATGCTACCTTTGCTATTACTGCTCTATATTTTTTTAACATCCTTAATCACTCCTAAGCTATGAGGTAAGGTCTTAACTTTAACGCTATCATTTCCACTATACTTAATATATCCATCACATATTTTGCAATGTTTAACATTTATAATTTCTTTTCCTTTAATCATACTGTCAAATATTCCTGAACTCAAAATAAGACCTTTTATTTCCAATGTTTTTTTTGCTATTATTAAATCATCTAAAACACCTATGGTAATATCCTCATCATTAATTACATCAATATATTTAATACTCTTAAACTTAGTTCCATTAAATTTTTCTGCCTCATTAGCTACCATAATTCCATCCTCTATAGAAATTACAGATTTAATACTAATAAAATTTTTTCTTTTAAATAATCCTGTAGGAGAAATTGCAAAACCGTCTATAGTTATATTGGCAATATTTATATATATATCAGATATAATTCCTAAAGTTTTTCCTCTTGTATTACATACCTTCATCAAATAGAAATCTCTCCACTTAAACATAATTTCACCTCTAAAACTAATAATAACCATAGTATTAACAAATACTATGGCTATTATTACTAATTTGAATAGAAATTTCTAATTTTATTTTTAATGTATAATATCTGCAAATTGTCCATTTATAGATTCTATTAAATCCTTTGGTTCTAACTTAATTTGCAATCCTTTTTTACCACCACTTACACACATTTTCTCTAACGCTTTTGCATCCTCATGTATAAATGTCTTATACAGCTTCTTCATTCCAACTGGTGAACATCCACCTCTAATATAACCAGTATATTTAGTTATATCCTTAACATGTATCATTTCAACTTTCTTTTCTCCTGCTACCTTTGCTGCTTTTTTCAAATCTAACTCTTCTGCAACTGGAATTACAAAAACATAAAATTCCTTAGATAACCCTTGAGTTACTAAAGTTTTATAAACTTCTTTTACATCTTGACCTGTTTTTTCTGCAACAGACACACCATCTATTTTATCATCGGAAATATCATAAGTTATAACCTCATAATCTATTTTATTTTTATCTAAAATTCTCATTGCATTTGTTTTTTGAACTGCCATTTTCATTACTCCCTCTGTAAATACTTATTTAATTATTATACTTAAATATTTAAACAATTTAAAGAATAATGATTTTTTAAACCTCACTAAACCTAAGTTACACCAATCATCACATTAATATTAAGTATTATAATTATAAATATAAAAATAATAAGTTTATATAAACTTAATTATTTTTATATTGTTACATTCTCTAAAAAGCTATAAAATGTTATTTAACGCTTTTAATTTAAAATACAAATTGCATAGGAGACAAATATGAGCAAAGTAATATTAGATGTAAATAATCTAAGCAAAAAATTTAAAAATTTCACTGCTGTTGATAATATAAGCTTTCAATTACATAGTGGTGAAATTCTCGGTTTTTTAGGTCCTAACGGAGCTGGAAAAACAACAACTATAAAAATGATAACTGGTCTTGTAAAAAGCAATTCAGGTAGCATTACAATTAACGGTTATGATATTAATAAAGATTTCGAAGACGCTATGAGCAATGTTGGTGCTATTGTTGAAACTCCACACCTTTATGAAAACATGACTGGTTATGAGAATATAAAATTCTTTTCTAACCTTTGCAAAAATGCAACTAAAGAACATATTGAAGAATGTATAAAATTATCTGGACTAAAAAATAGACTTAATGACAAGGTAAAAAACTATTCATTAGGAATGAAACAAAGATTAGGACTTACTATAGCACTACTTAATAATCCAAAACTGTTAATTTTAGATGAGCCAACTAACGGTCTTGATCCTATAGGAATAAAAGTATTAAGAGAATTTTTAAAAGACTTAGCTCACAATAAAAATCTTTCCATTTTAGTTTCTAGTCATATATTAACTGAGATGGAGCTTTTATGCGATAAAGTTTTAATTATTACAAACGGAAAAATGAGATGTATAAAATCTATGGAAGAAATAAATAAAACCTCTTCACTTGAAGAAGTATTTATCCAAGTAGCTGGGGAGGATAATGTTATATGATAGACATTTTAAATCTAACTAAATGGGAATTTTATAAAATTTTAAAAAACCGTATTTCTTTAATTATGTTAGCTATACTTACTATAGTTATGTGTATATTAACTTTCAATGAATTTAATGATTATAAAAGATATAAAAATTTAGAAGCTACTGATTCTTCTCTTTTAAACATTGATACTAATTGGCAAGAACGAGAAGAACTTTTAATTAATAGTATAGATGACTATATGAATGATCCTTATTATAGTGATATTGAAAAAGATGCTATTTATAAAAGATATGAAATTGCAAAATATAAATTAGAAACTAATACCCAAAGACAGCTTTATAAAAATAAATGGTATTTCTTCTCTGATAATACTTTTAAATGGGTTAGTATGCTTGTAGTATTATTTGTTTCTATTATTGGAGCCTTTAATCTTTCTACTGAATACACCAATAAAACTATAAATCCATTACTTTTATTACCATATAAAAGATATAAAATTTTAATAGCAAAATATTTATCAACATTGCTTTATGGATTAATTTCATTTGGATTAGTACTAATTCTCGGTATACTTTTAGGAATAATAGTTTATGGTTTTGGTGCTTCTGGTGGAGTTGTTATACTTTATGGAAATAGCGGACCGTATACATTACCTATGTTTACTTATTCAATGATAGTAGTTGCATTACAACTTATAAATATAGTTTTTTATACTATTTTATCATTTTTAATTGCTGTAGTATTAAAATCTGTAGCTGTAGCAACTATAGCAACAGTACTTTCATTAACAATAATCTCACCATTAAACGCTTTTTGTGCAGACTATTATGATATTTTTAAATTCTTACCCTTTGTCAATATAGACTTTAGAAAATTCTTAGAGTTTGGTAGTACACTACCTGCAATTGAATTTAACTTTGAAAGTACAATTTATAGCGGTATAACTCCAACTATAGCTTCATTAATATTAGCAGCATATTGCTTAATATTCATTTTTATAACATATTATATATTCTGTAAAAAAGATATTAAATAAATTAACAATCTTCACTTAATTATAAAAATAAGAGTTAAAGTTTATAAGTAAATTGATTAATTAGTTAAAAATACTTTTAGTAAATTCAACTTAAAATTTATTTATATCCTTTTAACTCTTATTTTATTTTTAATTTATTTTTTATTTAAAACTTCTTCAGTACTCATATTAGAATATTTTTTATAAAAATTAAAACTTATAAATAGTGCTATTAAATATATCATTCCTTTAAAGCCAGCAAAATTTAATCCTACAAAAATTGAAACAAGCACACTTAATGGTGATATTTCTAATGATGAAGATAAAAGCTTTGGTTCTAATATATTTCTTGTAATCATAATAAAAGCAAATAGTATTCCTAAAAATATTACTATAAAATATTTCCCTTGAAATAAATATATAATCATTAATGGTAGGAATACTAATATCATTCCTACAACAGGTAAAACATCTAAAAGCATACAGGTCAAACTTAAAAGTAATGTATATGGTACTTTTATTATATTGAACCCTATAAAGGTTATTATAAATGTACAAAATATTAATATAGAATACGTTCCTATATATTTAAATACAACATCTTTAATCTCTATAATAATTTTTATATATTTATCATAATCCCTATTTTTTAAATAAGTATTATCCTCTTTCCTATTTGGAGACTTTTCTATAAATTTCTTCAAAAATATAAAGCTTGATAATATAGCAAAGACTATAACTGTTATTATATATGGCAATACAGATATAAAACTTATTATATAATTAACTATACCCTTACTAAAATCTAAAACATAATTTGATATATCAGCTAAATATCCTGTTACATTACTTTCAAGTGCTTCAATAACTGCTGGATCTATATTTTTAAATTTAGATAATGAATCTTGAATTAAAATTCCTATTTTCCCGCCATTATCATAAATATATTCATATCCCTCAGTAGCTAAATCCTTTATTTCTGAACAAAAGAAAACTACTCCTAATATTAAAAGTGTAACTGTTATAATATAAAACACCAATGTTGATATTATAGCTGCTAAATTACCCTTAATTTGAAATTTATTAATAAGCCATTCTGTTGGCTTTTTTAATATAGCTGCTGCCACTAATCCAACAATAAACGGAATTGTATATTTTAAAGTTCCAATAATAATCCAAAAGCATAATGTAAATAGAATTAAAAATATTACTACATTTAAACATGGTTTAAGCTTATTTAGTAAATTTGATATATACTCCATATTATCCCCTTCATATCTTGCTATTACTAATCCAATAGATTTATGTAAGTTTTATTTATTAAATATAATTTTAAAATTAAAAGGAGCTCAAATTCAGCTCCTTTTTCTATCTTTATATATAAATTACATTACTTATAAGAATAATTAGATTTACAAAATAATTTACTTTATTACTAATGCTATCCTCCTTTCTAAAATATTTAGATACCTTAGATCATCTCCTTTTTATACATCAATAAAGTTTTTATCATCCTGTAAAGTTATAATTTTAAACTTTGCGCAAGCCTCCTCTCTATTATATTTGTTCATTAACTGAACATCATCTAATATCGACATTTAGAAGCATCACCCTTTCATTTTTATAAGTTTAAAATGTTTTAATACAACTTGTTGTTGTAATTATATTATAATCCCACCTAAATTATTTGTAAATATTTACCACAAATTATTTTTCCTATTTTTTCTTTTATTTTTATTATTATTTCTACATCAAATATTTAATTGATAATAAAAATAACAAAAATACCCAACATACTTATAAATTATAAATAAGTATAGTAGGTATAAAACTAAAAATATTTTTTAAAAATAAATATCTGACATTTCAATTTCCACTTTTTCCTTAATTCCATTTCCAATTTCATTATTAGAATTATTTATTTCGAATAAATCTTTGTTATATTCAATTCTTCTTAAAGTAATTAATACCATTGTTCCTATACCTTCTTTACTATCAATACATATTTTACCGTTGTGTTTTAAAATTATTTCTTTTACTATACTTAACCCTAACCCACTACCTTCTTTATGTCTGGATAGAGATTTATCTGCTCTTTCAAATCTATTAAATATAACTTCTTGTTTTTCTTTTGAAATTCCAACTCCACTATCTTCGATTTTTATTTCAATTGTATTCTTTGTAGATTTAATATTTACAAAAATATCTCCATATTGTTTATTATATTTTATTGCATTTGAAAGTAAATTTAAAATAACTCTTTCAATTAAATCTCTATCTGCTAAAACATACAATTCCTCATCATCTGTATCAAAAACAACATTTATATTAGCTATTTCTGCAAAAGAAAGAATAGACATTGTTGTATTTTCAACGACTTCCACAATATTAATACACTTAAAATCAGTATTGTATTCTCCACCTCGTAATTTACTTGAATCAATAAAATTATTTATAAGTCTAGTCAATCTATGACAATTTTGTTTTATAATATCATTATATTTAATTACTTCATTTATATCATTGCTATCTCTTTTTAAATTTTGCATTTGTATAGCAGAGTAAATAACATTTACAGGAGTCTTAAATTCATGAGATATATTAGATAGTAATTGATTCTTAATGTCATCCTCCATATTACGTCTTTCAAGCTCTTGTATATACTTTTCTAAATCATTTGATTTACTAATTAGTTTTGTATAAAGAGTTTTATGTGGACTTATTATTACCTCTATTACAATTATTTTAAATATACAATAACTTCCCAAAAACCTAAGTATATATGATATTATGAATCTCAATAAATAATCTAAATTGCCACTCAATACTGAAAAAATTCCTATGGCAATTCTAAGAATTAAATAAATATTAAAATATTGATAAGAAGTTTCAGTAATATTTTTTTTATTTTTCTTTATTATTTTATATAAATAATAATATAATATTATAACTACACTCCTATACAATACTTTACTTACCATTGTTAAATCTTGATATATATGTACATTCTCATTTATTGATATGAATGCCATAAGAAAAGTAATTGGAATAAGTATTTTCAATATATTTTTCAAACTCATATTCCTATTGATATTTAAAAATGAAAAAATTAGCATTGCTGCTTCATACATAGAAAAAATATAAAATATTTCTGCTACTTTACTATTCTGCATAACCAATAAATCATTTTTAAAAAACACTGAATATGACATTGAAATTATACCTATACTTGCAAAAGATACAGCTAAACATCTATATAAATTACTAACATATATACTATTAATCTGTAATAATACAATAAAACTAGATAAATAAACAAAACTACTTAATAAATAAATTATATTAATTATGATATTTATATCTAAGCTTCCATTTATAAAAAAAACATACGTAATAATAATTAAAAATAAAGCCAATATAATTATAATATCTTTTTTAATGTTCTCTCTTTTAATCATAAATCTATCCCTTTATTATAAACATTTTTCAAAATCTTTACATATTTTGACTTATATTTTAAAATTATATCATTTTTTTACATATTATCCAAGTTAATTACTATTTTATTTTTTCTCTTTCACCTTAAATTCAACCATTAAAACACTTAAATTAAAAACCTCACCATGTTATACTTGTCTTATTTTTAGAATTTTTACAAGGCAATTTAAACTCAAAGAATTTTAAATTTTTCCCTCTTGGTGAAAATCTATCACAAACTATATGTAAAACATATCCCATAACAAAACCTAAGGTAAGATAAATATTACCGCTTAAATATACGCTATAACAAAACAACACTGTTCCTAACCATTTATGAGTAAACATTCTATGTGGAGATAACTTACCTAAAATAGTTAATACAGAAAATAATATTAGAGCAAAAAAATTACTACCGTTATTTTCAAGAAAAACAATAATATCATTTACAGTTAATGCAATACCCAAAAAATATCCTATAACTGCAGCTAATATTATAAAAACAAATATTTTATTAAACACCTGCCTTGCTTTCGAGTTATAAGAATCAATATCTGGCATATAGGAACCTATAAATCCGCCTAAAACTAATGGAACTATATAAAACGCACTATCAAATGTCTTTGTAATTAAAAAACCTACTCCCATAGTTGCTGTAGCAGTAGTTCCAACTATCATATGCTCTTTTCCTTTCATATTTTAATACCATCCTTTGTATAAATTAAAATTTTGTAGTTATATAAGCTAATTTTACTATACTTTTATCTTTAACGAAAGTATGTTCCTATTCAAATTGTCTATCTTTTAAAATTTTAATTACAAAAAGTGATGATATAATAAAACAAATATATGCTTACCTTATAATTAACTTATTAGTAAAATCATATATATAACGTTAAATTATATCATCACTTTTAAATTAAATTTATTTAATTATAGTTCTATAAAATATACTTTTTAATGATGTTCACAGCTATGACTAGTACAAGTGTGATTTATATCAAGTTCTTTTAATTTACTTTGATTTAATAAATCAATATTATCTTTTATACTACCTTCTTCTGCTTTGTATACTCTTATTCCCATTGTATTTAATTTTGATATAGCTCCTTGGCCAATACCTCCAACTACAATTGCGTCAACAGTTTCTCCTGATAATGCTTTGATAGGTTGACATTTTCCATGTTCATGCCCTAAATCTCCATTTTTAATTTCTTTAATATCATTGCTTTCTAAGTCACATATTATAAAAACAGGAGCACTTCCAAAATGATTATAAGGTATACTATTCACTCCTTCATTTGATTTAACTGGAAAACACACTTTCATTTTTATTCCTCCCTTAATATTTTTTTACAACAACCCTTCATTGACTTGCAGCTATGCTTACAAGTCTTAATATCAAAATTTCTAATATTGATATCATACTTTTCATCAATTAAATTTAAGTCTTTATGAATAAGTAATCTTAAAAAAGCCATAGATTTTTCTAAAATTTCCTTGTTCAATTCGTACATAACAAAATATCCACTTTTATATGCTACTATAAGCTCCGCTTCTTTAAGTATCTTTATATGTTGTGACACAGCAGCTTCTGATATATCTAAATTTCTTGCAATTCCTTTTGCACATATATTTTTTGTTGATAACAAAAGTAATATCTTTAATCTTGTTTCATCACCTATAGCCTTAAAAACCTTTACTTCCTCTTTCATACGTACCTCTCAAATTTAATTAAGTAATTACTTAATTAAATTGTAATCCTCTTAATTAAATTATTCAATAATAAAATTTCGCTTTATTTTGCTAAAAAACATAATAAAAAAAGCAAATTATAGCTTTATTTTCTATAATCTGCTTTTCTAATATATAATTCGTTCATTTACTTTATTTTTTAGAATATATATTATTTTAAATTTCTATAGCTATAGCTTGTCTGTTTTCAAAAGTATATATTTCATTAAATCCTATTGCTTTTAACATGCTTATACTCTCTTCAATACCTGCACCAACATCTTCACATTTATGAGCATCAGAACCTACTGTTATTATTCTTCCACCTAAATCATAATAAAGTCTTAATATATCTTCTCCTGGCATAGTCTCATTAACTATAGATCTTAAAGTTGAAGTATTTACCTCTATTCCTTTTCCACTTTTAATTATATTTTTAAGAACATCTTCTATTAATTCCTTATACTCATTAAACTCATATCTTCCATGGGTATTAAAAGCATATCTCTTCATTAAATCTAAATGGGCTACTATATCTATATATGGGGAAGTACATACCTTATTTACTTCTTCAAAATATCTTCTATAACTTTCATGCTTATCATTTTGTGACATATACGTAATTAGTCCAGTATTAAAATTAATATTGTGTATTGAACCTAAAACAAAGTCTAAAGGTAAGTTTTCAATTATAGCCTTTAGTTCTTCTTCATTTTCATGTGGTTCGCAAATTTCAAGACCAACTCTTATAATTAATTCATCCTTAAATCTTCTTCTACACTCGGCTATTTCATCACTATATTTCTTTAAATTTAAAAAACCATGACTTTTTAAGCCTTCTTTTACTGAAAAATGTTCTGTAAAACAAATCTCCTTTATTCCTTTAACTATAGCAGCCTCACAAACTGAAGCTACAGTTTCCTTACTATCAAATGAGTTATTGGAATGCATATGATAATCTACTAAGTACATATTGTTCTCCTTTTTCTACTACGATCTTTACTATTTTTATAATATCCAGTATGCTGTTAAATATATTTTAAAGTACCAATGTATTTTATCACACAAAACTATCTCAATCAAAATTTACGCAATATATAACATATAAACAAAAATTAAAGGAGTTATATGAAATACCCGTTCATATAACTCCTTTATATACCCTTTTTATATACCATAGTTGAAATAATAAAAACCATTACCCGTTAGTTTTTATTTAAATGTATTTTCAAAATTAATACCCTAGAGTATCTTCATACTCCTTTAACTTAACCTCTTTTTCGTCTTGAGATTTTTTCTCCTCAGCTTTAGCCTTTACATCCTCAATTTCTACTACATTTTCTTCTTTTAACATACCCTCATTCCTCCCATAAATTCTGTATACGTTTTCTCAATACCGTAAAAATTAATTATAATTTAACTTTATAACCTTATTATATCATAAATATTTTATTTTTCCATATACTTTTCATATTTTTTCTATTTTTATTTCGACATAATCCGCGCGCCCCTGGGGCGATAATTTATACTAAAATATAGTTTTGATATGAATAACTACAATTAGTTTCCCAAGTCAATTGTGATAAATCTGAATCATTAATAATTACTGCATCTGCTTCAAAGGTAAATGTCCATTCAGCATATGATTTACATTCAAGAGTTAAATCATTTAACGCCCCAAAATTTGCTTCTGCAATAAGTTCTTGTCCATTTCCTAATTTTATAGTTACATTATTTATGTTAAATATCTCATATTCAAATCCATTATATACATATGCATTCATTATTAGTTTACCATCTTTGTAATATACACTCTTTGGACTAATACACACTACATTATCTACTATTTGTGGCTCATTACTTAAATACTCATTTCCATCTGTACTTAAACTTATATTTTCTGCATTTATATTATTTTGTAATTCCTGACTTTGTGCATTATTTTCTATTTCTTCTCTTTCATTATCTTCATTTTCTTCACTATTATTTTGTTGATCCTTATTTTCTTCTAACTGATCAATTCCTGTATTATTAGTAATATTTTTATTTGTACATCCTACAAACATTATGTTGCTTCCCAAAATAGAAGCAATCATTAAAGCTTCAATTATTCTTTTTATATTTTTATTCATACTAAATTCCACACCCTCATCATATACCAATAAAATTTATCCTTTATACTACTTTATCATCACTGTATTTTTTTGTCAATTAACACCAAATTGTCCATCTTTTTTTATTTTAATGTGAGTATTTTTTTTATTTCTCTATATACTAATTGTATGTGTTAAATTTGGCTAGAAAGATAGTATAAGGAAGTGAAAAAATGCTAGATTATTATTTAATGCCTCATCCACCAATTATAATTAATGAGGTTGGAAAAGGAAGAGAAATTGAAGCTATAAATACTTTAAACGCTTGTAAAAAAATTGGCGAAAAAATAAATAATTTATCTCCCGAAACAATAATTATAATTTCTCCACACGGAACAATTTTTAGGGATGCTATTTCAATTGTAACTGCTCCACATCTAAAAGGTGATTTATTTAAATTTGGTGCTAATAATATTAGCTTTGATTATGAAATTGATACAGCTCTTACTACTGAAATTATAAAAAACTCAGATGAAGAAAATATTCCTACTGTATCCTTAGATGAAAAAACTTGTGATTTATATAATATTGATTTAAACCTTGATCATGGCGCAATGGTTCCTTTATATTTCCTAGGCAATAAAAAGAATTATAAGCTTGTTCATATAACCTATGGAATGCTTTCTCCATTAGAACTTATGAATTTCGGTAGATGTATAAAAAAGGCTGTTAAAGATACAAAAACAAATGCTGTTTTTATTGCTTCCGGTGATCTTTCTCATAGATTAACAAAAGACGGGGCCTATCCATATACACCACTTGGTGCTGAATTTGATAAAGCTTTAATTTCTCTGTTGGAAAAAGGTGATTTTAAAAATTTATTTAATTTAGATAAGCACTTGATACACGAAGCTGGCGAATGTGGATTACGTTCATTATACATATTAGCAGGAGCAATAAATAGTACTAATATCTCCCCTAAACTTTTAAGCTACGAAGGTCCATTTGGAATTGGTTATGGAGTTATGGAATTTACTCCAAACTTTAATAATGAAAATAGTAATAATATAAATTACTCTAGTAAAAATGGTGATTTATATAACGAAATTCTAAAAGATAAACAAAATGAAAATAAAAAACGAATGAATTATGGAAATATTTATACAAGACTTGCAAGATTAAATCTTAATAATTACTTTGATAATGGTACATTACTAACTATAGATGACTTAATCAACAATCCAAATCTACTTTTTAATGATGGTAATAATTCTAATGATATATCTAAATTGCTAAAAGATAAAAAAGTTGTATTTGTTTCATTAAAAATTAATGGTGATTTAAGAGGTTGCATTGGTACTATTTCACCTACTACAAATTGTATTGCTGAAGAAATAATAAATAATTCTATTAGTTCAGCAATAAATGATCCAAGATTTTCACCACTTAGAAAAGAAGAACTTATTGATATTGATATATCTGTAGACATTTTATATCCCCCAGAAAAAACTACATTTGAAGAATTAGACCCTAAAAATTATGGAGTTATAGTTTCTTGTAATAATAGAAGAGGTTTATTATTGCCTAATCTTGGAGGAATAGATACTGCTGATAAACAGATTGAAATAGCATTAGAAAAGGGTGGTATTTCAATAGATGAAAACTACACTTTAGAAAGATTTAAAGTAAAAAGATTTAAAGAAGTAGATGATGGTGATTAAAAAATATATTATATAAAAATAAATGAGGTTTAATAAACTATGAATAAAGAAGCAATGTTTTACGAAAAATTTGATGATTATATAAACTGTAACCTTTGTCCTCACAGATGTAGCAATTTAAAAGAAGGTCAAAAGGGTATTTGTGGTGTCCGTGAAGTGAAAAAAGATGCGGATGGTTCACTTAAATTATATAGTATAAATTATGGAGAAATTACTTCAATTGCCTTAGACCCTATAGAAAAGAAACCACTTTATAATTTTTATCCTAATAGTAATATACTTTCCATAGGTTCATTTGGCTGCAACTTCAAATGTTCATTTTGTCAAAATTATGCTATTTCACAAAATAGACCTGAAAGTAAATACATTTCTCCACAAGAAATGGCCAATATATCTATAGAAACCCTTACTAATTTAGGTATTGCTTTTACTTATAACGAACCTACAATTTGGTATGAATATGTTTATGATGTTTGTAAAGCAATTAAAACTTTAGACATTGATCATAAAACTGTTCTTGTTACTAATGGATTTATTTGCGAAAAACCTTTAAAAAGACTACTACCTTATGTTGATGCATTAAATATTGACCTAAAGGGAAATAATGAATATTATAAAAAACTTTGCTTTGGTGCATTAAAAGATGTTGAAAATAGCATAAGAATTGCAAGTGAAATGGGATGTCATGTTGAAGTAACTACACTTTTAATACCTAATGAAAATACAGATGATATAACATTAAAAGAATTAGGTGAATTTTTATCTTCTATAAATAAAAATATACCTCTTCATTTATCTAGGTACTTCCCTAGATACA
This sequence comes from Clostridium celatum, assembly GCF_021412605.1. Classification (NCBI taxonomy): domain Bacteria; kingdom Bacillati; phylum Bacillota; class Clostridia; order Eubacteriales; family Clostridiaceae; genus Clostridium; species Clostridium celatum. The sequence continues at coordinate 150,061 of NZ_JAJKGM010000001.1, read as the reverse complement.
AAATGAATTCACCTATGACTCCTATCGATGATATGAAAAATGCTTATAAATATTTAAGCAACTACTTAAATAACATTTATCTAGGAAATTTAACACAAGAAGAATTAGAATATTGTTTAAATTAGTAATAAAAAACAAGGTGACTTTCTACTAATATAAAAGCACCTTGTTTATACATATATAACTTATTAACTTTACTTTAATCTCCAACTCCAAAATCCGTATTGTTATATAAAACTTCAATGGTTGGATGTTTATCTAAATATCTATATTCTTTTCTAAACCACTTAACAAGCTCTTCATCTCTTTTTATATCTGTTGTATTTTCAACAAATACATTAATTGTTGCATATTTAAAGTATTGTTGTACTATATCCATATCTCTTTTTATCATTTCCTTAGTTTGACCCTTAATTCCTACCATAATGCAAACTGATTGAAATTTTTCTTGTACTTCCCTTGGATCTTTAAATTTAGCATTTTTATTTAAAAATTTATTTCTAAAATCATAATCAAAAGTTTCAATACCAATTTTAAATATAATAGGTATATTAAAAAATTTCCTCATTTCATCTAATTTATTTCTATAGCACCAATGACTTTCTAAAAATAAAAGCTTTATACCCTTTTCATCTATTATCTTTTTTATGTACTCTAAAGTTTCTTTAGGAATTTCAAAACAGCTTCCTGAATTTATAACCTCAAGAACTCCAAATTCACCAGTTATATTATCTAAAACTTCTTTGTTTAACTTATTAAGCTCTTCTTCATTTCTACCATTGTCATCTATGTAATCACAAAAACTACATTTTCCCCAAACACAAGGAAAAGCTCTTAAAAGTACTATTTCTCTATTATTTTTGTTAGTTATTTTATTATATCTATCCATACGTCTCCTACTCTTTCTTAAAATTATAAAGATAGGAGAGGTTCCCATAGCTAAGCCTAGTTTTTTATAGAGGGATGGTCATACGAACCTCTCCTAGTAATTATTACTAGATTTTATGAATTTCTCTCATAGTATAGCTTGTTTTATAATAAATTGCAAATGCCCCAGGGGCAACCTAAAAGTAACACTATTACTGTCATTACATAGTTTAAATCTCCCCTGAGGCATTATTTTATTTTTCACATAACTCTAATGGTAGATTATCTGGATCTTCAAAGAATGTGAATCTCTTACCTGTAAATTCATCAACTCTTATAGGTTCACATTCTATTCCATTAGAATTTAAACTTGCTATAGCATCATCAATATTATCAACTTGAAATGCTAAGTGTCTAAGTCCCCTAGCTTCTGGATAGCTTAGTCTTTCTGGAGCATTAGGAAATGAAAATAATTCTATTTCACTATCTCCAATTTTCAAATCAAGCTTATAAGAATCCCTTTCTTTCCTATAAACTTCTCTTATTACTTCAAGTCCTAAAACTTTAGTATAAAAGTTTTTTGACACTTCATAATTAGATGCAATAATTGCAACATGATGTACTTTATTTAACTTCATAAGTAACCTCTTCTCAATATTTATAATACTGTTTTTATCTATAATTTTATCTCTCTACCCACATTTTACTATACATTTACTATTAACTAAAATATAATTTTAAAAATTTATTGTTACTTATAAAAGTCATATTATAATTTTATATATTTTTATATCATCATTAAAATACCTGATGTAAATAATGCACTATTAACAAATTTAGTGAATGACTTCCCTTTAATTCATTTATATAATTGCTATTACCTTTCTTATAACTACTTTTTCTTTTAATTCCATCATATAATCCCTTTATAGATACAATTATCATAAAGATTCCTAACAATATCTAAAATATGATTCCATTACAATAATTTAACTTTTAACTTCTATAAAGCTAATACCTCTAATTCAACACCTCTAAGTTCTCTATAAATATCTCTATACTTCTTTTTTGAGAAAATCTCAAATCCCTCTAATTCATCTTCAAATATATAACTAATTTCACTTATACTATATTCTACGGTTCTCCCATTAGTTAGCGTAAAAATAACTGTATTTCCTTCTTTATTTGAAGTAACTTCTGTAAAAACATTATCATTTACTTCTGCAGCTATTACTATTTTAGCTTGCTCCACAGCTTTCTTTGCTAACTCTACCAACATTGCTTCTCTACTCATAATAATCCCCCTAATTGATATTATAAATTGTTTACAAGATAATTATATATCTAAATAGTAAAATCCATTGTCGAAATCTGTAGTAATATTTTTAGTAATGTATTCCATAAAAAACTTATTGCTCCTCTTTTCAGCGTTAAAATATCTGGTTTTTATATGAATTATAATAAAATTATATAAAACTATTGTACTTTGCATTCTTCCTTAATTTACATATAGCTTTATTAAAACTATTCTTTAATATATAAAAAAAGATTCTATAAAACCTTTTAATTTTATAAAATCTTTCTATCTTTTATACTTTAAAATATCTTAAATATTTCTAGTAATTTATATCATGGCTATCCTTTTTATACCACATTTAAATTTCTTTATTTTGCCCCATTAACATTAATGATATTAATAATGGTATACATACAAATAAAATAGCTTTTATCCCAATTTTTACTGCAAGGATTCCTCCAATAAAGGCACCTAAACAAAAAATGAATACTATAAAATAATATTGAAATGCTATTTTTAAATGTTTTTTATCCTTATTTTTTATAAATATAGCTAACTTTTCTGTTCCACTTCTTAAATTTCCAGTACACATTGTAGTTGCATAAACATTCCCATGAAACTTTCTAAAACTTTCAAATTGCATAGCACATATAAAGGATATTAACGTATTAGCAACATAATTATATGGTATAAAAGAAACTAATATAATCAAAATTATTTCTATAACTAATACAGCTTGTCTCCAATGTATCTTTTTATGTTCTAATAATTTAGCTTTAATAACTTCTGCTAGTAAAACACCTACTGCAAATGCAATTATAGGTATTAAATATTTTATTGTTCCACGTATATTACCTTCCATAAAAGTAACGCCTAACATAACCATATTTCCTGTTTGAGCATTTGCAAATACATTACCCCTACATAAGTAAGTATAAGCATCTAAAAAACCTCCAGCTAAGGCTAATAAAATTGCAAGCCTTAAAGATTCTGAATATTGCTTATGACCACTCATTATTTCCCTTCTTTCTAATAATCATAACTTCTTCCTAAGAAAGTATATTTATTATAATTTATTTTTTATTTTAAATGTATTATTAAACTTAAAACTCTATTTTTCCTATTTAAAAACCTCGTTATAAATTATATCTAAAAATTCACTTTCACTTTGATTATCACTATATTGGCTAATTTGTAAAATCTTATTTTCTGAAGTTAATAAATATCTACTGCCATAACTATTATTATTTTTATATACCATTATATTTTCCGGCAAAGTACTTTTTATAACTTCAAAGTTCAAATCATATTTTTTCATACTACTTATTATTTTATTAAACTTATAATTAATAACCCACTTAAAATTACTTCTAAAGAATTCATAAGTTAATTCTCCACTATGACCCTCATCACTATAAAATAAACTTTCTGCAATAATACTACTTTCATCATTGATATAAGGTTCATCTAATATATTAAATTCATCTTCACTATTTATGTCTTGATTATTATTTTCATATATACTTTTATCATTGAAATCCTCTAATGTTAAAACATATTGATCATTTAAATTTTTGTTAATTTCATCAGTTATAAATTCATTATTTAAAACCAATTGTCCTATTGTTATCATAACTATAATCATAATAATTATATTAATTATAGTGTATGTTGACATTTTATGTAATCTACCTTTAATAATAGTTTTTATAAATTCAGTTATTATACTAGCAATAACAATTGATATAATAATTACCGAAACACCTTTTAATATAAATATATTTTCATTTAATAAACATAGCATTAATGAAATAATTGCAGATAAAAAGAATATTTTTCCCAAAATTCTTCTAAAATTAATAGATAAATTGTACTGGTATTGAACTTTTTCATTATTTTTTAATGCTCTTTCTCCTCTTATCTTCCATATAAGATAATTAATCAAACCAATAATCTCATTTATTGCTAAGACACTTAAGGAAAATAATAATAATAACTGTGCATCATCAGTTAAAAATATTGCATTGTCCCCACCTAATGTAACACTATATTGACTAAACAAAAGTGTACTTACAGTAAAAATAGTTATCAGTATGTCTTGTATTGATAATTTAGAAATATTGTTAAACTTTTTTCTTTCATCTGTATTAATATCTATATACTCTGTATACTCTTCTGTATAAAAGACTTGTATTTTTTTATATTCACAAATGAATTTCCATCTTGTATCCTCACAGCATTCTCTATATTCTAATGCCACATCACTATTGTTATCATCAAAAGATGATGTACTTTCACCTATATAAACAAAATGTTTTATTTTCTTTGGTTCCATTTTAATAAACCTAAACAATTTACCCTGCATACTTTTTAACTTCCAGCCCTTTAAAGCCATTTTGTCCAAATATTTTTCTAAATCCGTATATTCATAAGGTAAAAAATCAAAAAAAGTATATTTGCTATTACCAATTACCATAACTATTTCCCCCAATACCTACTATAAATATCATAATTAAATTATATATATCGAATATTGTCGTTGTCAATTTTTTCTATATTATATATTTCATTGGTTATTTTGTGATAATATTTTATTGTTCTATAATTAAAACTCAAAAATATTTTTATATTTTTTGTATACATTTTAATAATTAAATTGTCTTATATACATAAGGCCTTAAAACTTTACATTCGGGGGATGCATGGACAAAGATATAATAATAAATTTATATAAAAAACAATTTAAAATAATTTGCTTGTACTTAACTAAATGCGGATGTTCAATTAGTGATGCAGAAGATATTGTCCATGACAGTTTCATAAAAGCAATTGAGTACATGGATGGTGTTGCTACTGAAAATCTTTCTTCTTGGCTATTTAGAGTTGCCATTAATACATATAAAAATAATCTTAAAAGATGTAAAATAATAAACTCTATTTCCATTGATGAAGATAACTTTTTTGAACAATTAGCAAATGATTTAACTGTTGAAAATGAAATATTAATAAAGGAAAACTGTAAAGAAATAAGGGAAATTCTTAATAATCTCAAAGAAGAGTATAGATCATTACTTCTATTTAAATATGAGCTTGATTTAAGCTATAAGGAAATTGGACTTTTATTAGGAATAAATGAAGCTACTGTAAAAACTTATTTATACAGAGCAAGAAATAAATTTAAAGAGGAGTGGATTAAAAATCATGAAAGATATAGATAGCCTATTTGATGATAAAAAGCTAAAAAAATCTGTAAAAAAAGCAAAGATTAAATCAACATTGAGAATAGTACTAATAGCACTAATAGTTTTTATATGTGGTAGTATATTAAATATAATAATAAGTTTAAAATTAAGTGAAAAGAAATATGAAATGGATGAAGCCTATATAAAATTAACAGTTCCAAATGGATATATAAGTGAATCAAATGACATAATTGGATTCCTAGGTGGAAGTGGAAGTTATAAAATAGCAAAAAAAATTGCAGGAACATCTGTTATATTAGAAGATAGACTTTCTCTTTTCGGAGTAATAGCTCCAATTAATTATTCTAGATCTAGTGGTAATGGATATCATACCGCTGGCGACTGGCCTGTTAACCTTTGGGAAAATGGATATAAAAAACTAAGATTTTTCCATCCTAATCTTCAATATAAGGAATATCAAAATGATTTAGCTAATATTGATAAAATACCTGATGGAAAAATAATTGAAATGGCTATATCTTTTGACAAGCCTTATAAAATTAATGACTTATATACTATTGAATCAGAATTAAAACCTGCAAATATAACATGGGTATGGTTAAATGAATTTACAGAAGAAAAAATAAAAGAATATCAATATGAAATAGAAAATTATGATGCTAAAGCAACTGGAATATATGCTGAGGATACTATAGGAATATCATTATATAATTCCCATGATCTTACCACTAGTTCATATGTTGAATATTATGATGAAATCCTTGAAAACTTAGAAAAAAGCTATTCAACAGAGCATAATAAATTATATGAAGAAATTAAATCTAAAGGTAAAACATCTTCAAGTGATGCTGAAATACTTGGTGTAGTTCTTCAAGGAACAAAAGAAGACTTTAAAAACTTAATAGAAAATCCTATTATTAAAGCATCAAGTTTTGGTGTAATAATTGATCCTATTTATTAATAGAATCACTAAGATTCATCTTACTTTAAGCCTTTAGCTAAATATATTTTTAAAATTTAAAAATAAAAATAAGAGTAGTACTTATTCTGCATTAGATATAAGTACTACTTTTTAATTATTTATGCTTACATTGATGCTTTACAACAAGTTCATATAAAGTTGAAACTGGTGCTCCTGTTCCACCCTTTGGTGTACTATCATTTGCAGCATCAGTCCAAGAAGTTCCTGCAATATCTAAATGTAACCAAGGCTTATCTTGAACGAATTCTTCTATAAACATACCAGCTGTGATTGTTCCAGCAAAACGTCCACCAGTATTTTTAAGTTCTGCAAAATCTCCTTTATATAATTTCTTAAAGCACTTATCATTAGGTAATCTCCAGAACTTTTCTCCACTTCTTCTAGCAGCTACTACTAGTTCTTCATAAAATTCATCATTATTACTTAATACACCTGTTATCTCTGTTCCAAGAGCTACTAATACTGCTCCAGTAAGAGTTGCAACATCAACTACCTTATCTACATTTTCTTTTTCAATAATGTAAGTAATAGCATCAACTAAAGTTAATCTACCTTCAGCATCAGTGTTTAATACTTCAATAGTCTTACCTGACATAGAACCAATAATATCACCTGGCTTGTAACTTCCACCAGAAATAGCATTTTCACAAGCTGCTACTACTGCTACTACATTTTTAGATACTTTATTTTTAGCAAGAGCTTGCATAGTTCCTATAACTGCTGCAGCCCCACCCATATCACTTTTCATTGTATCCATAGAAGCTGATGGTTTAAGAGAATATCCACCTGTATCAAAAGTAAGACCTTTTCCTACAAGCCCAACCCTTTCATCACTATTTTCATTTCCCATGTATCTCATAACAATTAATCTTGGTTTATGAACAGAACCTTTTCCAACTTCTAAAAATGCTTTCATTCCTAAGTCTTCTATTTGCTTTTCATCAAATACTTCAACTTCAAAACCACTTTCTTTCCCTATTTCAACTGCTCTTTTTGCTAAAGTTTCAGGATATAATACATTAGCAGGTTCATTTACAAGATCTCTAGCTACAATAATACCATCAGCAACATTACTTGCTTCTTCTATCTTTAATTTCATTTTTTCAAGCTTTTCTTTTGGTGCACCTACTATAGTTACATTTGGATTATAAGCTTCCTTATTTCCCTTATACTTATCAAATTTATAACTTGCTAATTTTACACCTTGCACTATAGATTTAGTAATTCCTCCTGTGCATAATCCATTAGCTTTTATAAAATTAATACCTAACTCGTTTATATTTAACTTTTCAGCTTGTTTTACACTTTTAGCAACTGCATTTATTAAATCAGTTTTTTCTAATTCATTAAACTTTCCAAGCCCTACAAAAATTTCATAATTTAAATCTTCAGTAGTTTTATAAAATACTTGTCCTGATTTTCCTTCAAATACTTTTTTTAACTTTAAATTTTCTAATACTTTATTATTTATTTCTTGATCTTCATATACAAGATTAATAATTCCTTGGAAATTATCAATACTTATATCTTTTACTTGTATCATATTTTAATCTCTCCTTACTATATTTTTAATATTTGATAACTTTTCTTTATTATACTATATAATTTGGTATTTTTAGAATTTGTTAGACTATTTTTTCAATTGTAGGACTAATATAAGTATTCTCTTTATAATTCAATTTTATATATAAAAATAGTGCCTACAACTTTTTCATCATAGGCACTATGACTAAATTAAATATACTTAATAATTAACAACTATACTACTATTTTTTTAACTATTACTGAACTACTCCGCCTTCAACAACTATTTCTTCAGCTTTTACGGCATCACCATATACAGGTAATAGTGTTTTATTATAGTCATTTAAGAAGAATTCTTCATCTGCTAAACTCTTAATTTCATCATTAATCCAATTTAATAGCTCTGTATTTCCTTTTTGTACAGCTGGAGCAATTGTATCTATATTACCAATACTTTCGATTCCTGTAGTAAAGCCTTCATTTTGATTTGACCAAGCTAAGGCTTCTGTATTATCAGTGGCAAATGCATCTCCTCTACCATCTAATAATGCATCATATGCTTCTTGATATTCATCAAATTTAACAAGAGTTATATCTGGATAGCTTTGTGAAAAATATGTTTCTGCTGTTGTTCCCTTTACAACTATTAATTTCTTGTCCTTTAATTGATCAATATCAGTAATTAATGCATCATCTGGTGATACTATTCCTAATGCAACCTTCATATATGGAAGTGCAAAATCAACTACTTCTTTACGTTCGTCTGTTACAGTAAAATTAGCTAAAATAATATCTACCTTACCTGATTTAAGGTATTCTACTCTACTTGCAGCTTCAACATAAACAAATTCTACTGCCTCTTCACTACCTAATAAATCCTTACCTATTCTCTTTGCAAATTCTACATCATAACCTTGAACTTCACCATTAGAATCAACATATCCAAATGGATTTTTGTCACTAAAAACCCCTATTTTAATCTTTCCATCTTCCTTTATTTCATCTAAAGTTCTTGCTTTTGCTGTTCCATTAGAATCTGTTGCTTCTGTGTTTGAACCATCTTTCGTAGATCCACATCCAACTAAAACCCCAATTACAAGTGCAATTGATAAAAATACTCCTAATAACTTTTTCATAAAAAATCCCCCTTTAAAATTCTAAATATTTTATACTGATAATTAGTGAGTATACATATTTAATTATTAATTTTTATACAATTTCATAACTAAATGTATTAAGAAACTGTTTAGCCATATCAGTCTTAGGATTAGTAAAAAATTCTTTAGGCGTTGTTTCCTCAATAATATTTCCATTGTCCATAAAAATAACTCTATCGGATACTGCTCTAGCAAATTCCATTTCATGTGTTACAATTACCATAGTCATACCTTCTTTTGCTAACTCTAATACAACTTGAAGTACTTCCCTTACCATTTCTGGGTCTAAAGCTGCAGTTATTTCATCGAGCAATAAAATTTGTGGATGCATAATCAAAGAACGTATAATAGCTACTCTTTGCTTCTGACCTCCTGATAATTGCCTTGGATAACTATTTTTCTTTTCTAAAAGTCCTACTCTATCTAAAAGCTTTTCTGCTTCCTTCTGTACCTCTTCTTTATTTCTCTTTTGTACTAAAGTAGGTGCTAAAGTTAAATTTTTCATTATATTCATATTTGAAAACAACTCATAACTTTGAAATACCATTCCTATTTTTTCACGTATTTCATTAACCTTATTACTCTCTGATGAAATTACTTTTCCATTTAAAATAATTTCTCCTGAATCTATTTCTTCTAACCTATTCAAACATTTTAAAAATGTGCTTTTCCCACATCCTGAAGGACCTACAACTACTACAACTTCACCCTTTTTTAATGAAAATGATATATTATTTAATACTATTTTTCCTTTTTCATATGACTTAGTTAAATTTTTAACCTCTAATATTTTATCACTCATTTTAATCCTTTAGTCTCCTCTCTAATACCTCAGATAATTTTGAAAATGGAAAGCAAATTACAAAATACATTATAAATATTGCTCCATATACCCAAAGGGCTGCATCTGGTGTAGTGTAACGATTGGCATCTATTATTTGCTTGCCAACTTTAACAACTTCAACTACCCCTATAAGTACTACCAAAGAAGTTGTTTTTATCATTCTTGTTAATAAATTCACTGCAGATGGAATTAATCTTCTAATAGTTTGAGGTATTATAATATGAATAAATACTTGTGTCTTTGTCATTGCAAGTGCAAATCCACTTTCATATTGATGCTTGGGTACTGAAATAAGTGCACTTCTTACTAAATCTCCCATTTCAGCTACTCCCCAAAATGTAAATACAATTATTGATGCAACTTCTCCTGAAAAATTAGCCCCAATATGTTTTGCTGCTCCAAAGTATACTAAGAATAATAAAACAAGTTGTGGCATTATTCTTACAGTCTCTAGGTAAACTCTACAAATTGCTCGAACTACCTTATTTTTGCTAGTCATTATTATCCCCATTATAATTCCAAGAGCAACTGATAATATCATTGCAATTAAAGCTATCTTTAACGATACCCATATACCCTCACATAATCTCAAAAAATTACTTCCCTCAAAGAGCACTCTAATCCCCAAATCCTGCATAACGAACCCTCCTTTCTATTAATGTACAAATTATAGAAATAGGAAGTAAAATAACTAAATACGCTATTACTAGCATAAGTAATGCTTCATCTGTTTTATAATAAATTCCTATTAAGTCCTTAGCTACAAACATTAAATCAGCTAAAGCAACAGCACTAAACACCGAAGTTTCTTTAACTAAGAAAATAATATTTGCACATAAAACTGGAACTGAAGTTTCAAATGCTTGTGGCAAAGTAATATGCCAAAACACTTGCCACCTTGACATTCCTAGGCTTAATGCTGATTCATGCTGTACTACCGATACATTTTCAATTCCTGAACGAAATGCCTCTGTCATATAACTTCCGCCTAAAAAAGCTAGTCCAATAATTCCACAAGCTTCAGAAGTTAACTTTATCCCTATCTTTGGCAAACCAAAATATAAAAAAAATAATTGAATCAATAATGGCGTATTTCTTGATAGTTCAATATATATGGCAACTATGGTTCTTAACACTGGTATTTTCATAGTTTTAATTAAACTACATATAATTCCAATAATTATAGATAATAATATGCCTATAGTTGCAATCTTTATAGTTAAAGCTGCAGCTTCTACATATAACTTATAATGCGTCTGTATAAAGGTTATATCCATGCTTTACCTCCATAAAAAATATAATACTTATCCTTAATCTATATAAAAAAAGACAGGTATATGCATCTTTACGCATTTACCTGTCGTTACTCTATTATTTAAAATCAAATTAAGAGTCAGCTATGAAAATGCGTACAAAACTTAACTGTATATTTACATATACAAAATTAGAACAAGATATCATAATAGTGTGATTATATAATTTATTACTTTTTATATGATTTTGTTCATTAAATCTTTTCATAACTAACTACTCTTTATTATATTTTTCAAAAAAATTACTATTCCCATAATAATATAGAGTTTTATTTATTATTAATAATATTCTACTAATTTAAACTTTAATATTTATTAGCTTATTTTTATTTAATACTTTTTCGTATTTTATTTATAAATTTGCACCAAAGTCTGTTACTAATATCTGACCTGTAATAGCCTTAGCTTTATCACTAGCTAAAAATGCTATAGTATTAGCAACATCTTCAGGCTCACATGTTGGAAGTTTTAAGTCTGAATGAGCCATCATTGCTCCCATCATATTCATATCCATATTTGATAAGTTTTCAGATTTAGTCATTGGTGTATTAACTCCACCTGGGCAAACAGCATTACATCTAATACCTTCTCTAGCCATTCTCATAGCAATATTTTTAGTTAATGAAATTACTGCCCCTTTACTTGCAGCATAAACAGCTCCACCAGCACCATAAAGCCCTGCTACTGATGCTACATTAATAATTACCCCACTCTTATTAGGTAACATAACCTTTGCTACCTCATTAGCAAAATAAATAGTTCCCTTTGCATTAACATCAATTACAAAATTAACATCTTCTTCCTTAATTGATTCAATTGCAGAAAGACCATGATCTAAAACCCCTGCATTGTTAACTAAAATATCAACCTTCCCAAAAGTTTTAATAGCTTCTTCAACTACATTTTTACATCCTTCAGCTTTAGAAATATCACTAGTAACTGCTAATACTTCTCCATTTATTTTTCTTATTTTTTCAGCAACCTTTTCTAATTGTTCTTTACGTCTAGCTGTTATTACAACTTTAGCCCCTTCTTTAGCAAATAATAATGCTGTTGCTTCTCCAATTCCAGAATTTCCTCCTGTAATTATTGCTACCTTATCTTTTAAAATCATAGCTTCCCCTCCTAAATTTTCTCTTTAATTATTAATTTGTAAAACTATCTATAATTAAATTAATATCATTACACATTTAAATTATACTATTAATCTCTTAATTTCAAAATATTAACATTAAAATAAAAAACTTATTTTTATAAATTTATTCCATAACTAGATAATCAATAATTAAAATATGCACTTTTTAGTGAGGTACTAACTAAAAAAATAAGTATTACTACATGAAAAAATAATAAAAAGTAGCCCCTACACTATTTAAAGCATAGGCACTACTTTTAAACTATATTTTTATAATTTTAAAAATTGAAATTATTAAACTCTTCTTCTCCTATTTCCTCTTCTAAAATTGCCTCTTCTACCACCTCTAAAGACCCCTTTATATCTTTCAGCTTTAGCTTCATTTATCATTTCCCTACAAACTCTACATCTATCACTTGGATAATCCCAAGATAATTTTTTACCACATATACTACAAACTCTTTCATGATCAAGTAGATTTGTTAAAAGTAGCTCATTTATTTTATTTGCTGTATCTTCTTTTTCACTTGATATATATCTATTGTTTATCATCATATTAAAGTTCTTTCCAAAAGAATAGGTTAATTCTAATGACTTATAATAATTTTCAAGTTCATCAAGTTCCTTCTTAGAGCTTACACTTTTCTTAAGCACTGGTTTCTTTAAATTTACTGCACCTGCACTATACATCTTGCAATACTCTTCCCATAGCTCACATACTACCTTATTATTTTCTTCAAAAGGAATTGTTGCCATCTTTAAAAGATCCTCTTTAGATGCCTTTATATTAAGCTTTTTTAATCTATTTAAAAGATAAATTATTGTTGTTACATCTGTTTTTTCATAATATCCCTTAACAAACATAACACTCCATGTTTTTAATGCATCTATAATATCTATATTTATATCTAACAGAGAGTCTGGTATTCCTATAAAGCATTTTTCAATCTTCTTTGTTTCTATAGTTAAAGCTGATTTTATTAAATTAGAATCTGCCATAGTTGCAACATATCCTTTGTTATACATTCCTCTACGTCCAGCTCTTCCAGCTATCTGCTTTATTTCAGCAATATTTAACTTTCTTAAAGATACACCATCATATTTTCTTGTTTCTAAAAATACAATACGCTTTATAGGAAGATTAACTCCCATTCCTATAGCATCTGTACATACTATTACTTCTGTTTCACCACTTAAAAATCTTTCAAATTGCTTCTTTCTTGTTGAATATGGAAGCGAACCATAAATTATACTTGTCTTTATATTATTATTAAGAAGCTGTGCAGAAACTGCCAATGCTTTTCTTTTTCCAAAGACAACTAAGGCATCTCCTTTTTTAACATCCTTATTTAAATCAAATTTTTTATCTTCAAATATAAGCTCTGTATCTCTTTTATGCTCAATAACTTCATATGTATCACCACAATCATTTATTAACTTAATTATTATATCCTTTGCTTCTGGTGCCATACATATATGAATTTCTGGGGATAATACACCTATTATTGCTCTTGTCCACGCCCATCCCCTTTGATTGTCAGCAATCATTTGTGCTTCATCTATAACACATACATCATAATAAGTTCCAAGCTCTAGCTTCTCAATTGTTGATGATACATGATATGCATATGAAATAATATCCTCTTCTTCTCCTGTCAATAATGAACAACGTATATTTTGAGAATTAAGCTTATCTTGAATCTCTAATGCTAATAATCTTAATGGTGCTAAATAAACACCAGACTCAGCCTCCATAAGTCTTTCAATACTTGAATATGTTTTTCCTGTATTAGTTTCACCAACATGAAGATAAAAATGTCTTTTCATCTCCCTTGCTTCTTTATATTCATTTATTGGATTATCTAAAATTATATCCTTAATTTCATCTTTTGCTTTATTTTTAATATAGATATTTTCAGATGTCCATACTAATCCTTTTATGCATATCCAAGGAATACACTCTTTAAAATCCTCCATATCATCAATAGATGGTGATTTTTCATTTTCCTTTAAGTAATTCTTATAAAGAATATTTTCAACTACAGCAATTCTTCTTATTATCTTATTAATTTTATCTTCTTTATCTATAAGAGCTTTTTTAAAACCTGTTAAATTAACGCTTTTATAATATCCAAAGACCATATTTCTAGCATTTTCTAAGAATAAATTCATATGATCATGCGTCTTATATATATTCATATTAATAAGATTATCTAACCTCTTATCAATTGAATTAACAACCTTAACCTTAAGCCTATTTATTCCTTTTGCAGATATAGTAGCTTCTTTGCAGTTTTCAATCATAAGCTCTATTAATTTTTCTTCATCATAGCTTTTATCTTCAACTACAATTTCTGTAGAATAATCATTAACAATATCTAATAATCTACAACCTTTATCATAAACATCTAATAAAAGTTTTTCCTCTAATGAAGATACCTTACTTTCAACTGGGCTTCCCCATCTAGTTTTAAATCCATTTCCTATTTCAGTTTTTATCTTCTCTTCTAAACTTCTTTTTTTATCACTACTTACTTCCTGCAAATCTATATCATAATATACCTTGCCATCTCTAGTCCTTTTATACCATCTAACACTGTTAAATAAAAATTCCTCAGTATATCTCTTCTTAAATTCTTTGTATAACCTACCTTTTTTTTGCTCCATTATGTTTGCTACTCTTTCATATAAAACAGTAGCAATATCCTTTGGTTCATACTTAAATACTTCATTACAATCATTAGTAATTTCAATTTCTTTTAAATCCTCAACATATGTTCCTTCCCATGATAATTCATATATAAAATCTTTTACATACATATAATCATAAACATTAAATGAGCCATTATCTTTTAAATTCACCTTAGAATTTATATCATATTTATCAAATTCTGAATCATCAACTTGAACCTTATGAGTTGTTTTTATGTAATTAACAATTTCCTTAATTGTTTCATTAATAAATTCATTATCTATATATTTAGCTATTTCATTTTTTACTTCTTTTCTTAATGTGCACTTAACTGACCCCATCCCATCACTTCCTTTGTAATTTAAAACCTAAGCTATTAATCTTTATCATAATATAATAAAAATTAAAGTAGGCTTTATAGTATTTTTATATAAAACCTACTTTAGTTAATTTCTTCACTTATAATTCCACATCCTAGTATAAAATTATAAATTTTATTCATTGTCAATTAAATAATCTATTTTTTATTATAACCTATATAACATAATATTTAAACCTAACAATTTTTATTAAAATCTCCATAATAAAAGTAGTACCTATTTATTTTAAAGAATAAGTACTACTTATAAATTTACCTTAAGCCAAAATTTTATCTATAAAATACAGCTGTTATTAAAAAATTTGTACCATATTTATCATTTCTAATAATTCCATCATTAGACCACTTTCCAAAACCAGCTTTAACTGCTAAAGGTCTTAAATCACCATAAAATGAAAATACACCTTTTGTCCAAATTTTTTTATATTCTGAAGCTTTTATAAGCTTCTTTACCTCTCTTAAATTTTTATTTGCTATTCTATTTACCTTAAAAATTTCCTTAGATATTTTAAAAAACCTTTTATAAAATAATGTACTATCACAATAATGAGCAAATATTAAACACTTAGTATTTCTACTTAAACTTATATTTCCTTTAAGAATTACATCATTTCTATCTGCTATTTTATATGCTTCATCAATTAAAGAATTCATATTAAACACTCCAAGCTTTAGTATATTCTCTTATTATTATTCTAAATACCTAAAGATTATATTCAGGCTGTCTTTATCCCTAAATCCTTGCTTTTTCCCATACCTTTAAACTCAAAATATATCATTGTAATAGATACTACTCCTGCTATAAAATCAGCAATAGGTCCTGAATACATTATTCCATCAATCCCCACAAATATAGGCAAAATAACTATTAAAGGCAATAAGAATAATATCTGTCTTGTAAGTGAAAGAAATATACCTTTCTTTGATTTTCCTATAGCTGTAAAGAAGTTTGATGATATAGGTTGGAAACAGTTTAAGAAAGTAAATAATAAAAATATCCTAAAATATTTTATTGCAAAAGCATAATAAATTTCTGAACCTGAACCAAATATAGATACTATTTGCCTTGGTAGGAACTGAAATACAAGAAATGCTATTACAGAAACTATTACTCCATATTTTATAGCTGTAGAATATGCTTTTTTTACTCTATCATATTTCTTTGCTCCATAATTAAAGCTTACTATAGGCTGTAATCCTTGTGAAAGTCCTATAACTATTGACATATAAATTTGATTTACTTTTGTAATAATTCCTGCACATGCAAGTGGTATTGATTCACCATACACAGATAATGCACCATAATATGTTAAAGATTTATTCATTACAATTTGTACAATCATCATTGCAAGTTGATTAAAGCATGGTGCTGCACCTAAAGAGACTATCTTACTTACAAATTCCCACTTAGGTATTAAATGCTTTCTTTGTATTTTACCAGTCTTATATTTAAATAAATATCTTAAAGCTAGTGATGCTCCAAAAATTTGTCCCACAATTGTAGCAAGTCCTGCTCCTACCATTCCCATATTAAAACCAAATATAAGTATAGGATCCAGAATTATATTAATTATAGCTCCTGATAAATTACATAGCATACTATATTTAGGGCTACCATCTGCTCTTATTAAATGTCCTCCACCTGTAGAAAATATTAAAAATGGAAATCCAATTGCAGTTATTCTTGTATAACTTTTAGCATACCCTAATACATTAGCTGGTGATCCAAAAAATACAAGCATAGGTTCTAAAAAAAGCTGAACTATAATACATAAAACCAATCCTGAAATAAACAACAAAAATGCAGAGTTTCCTACATAATATAGTGCCTTTTCCCTTTTTCCCTCTCCTAGTGTTAAATTAAAAGCTGATGCTGCTCCAATTCCCAATAATAATGCTAGTGCTATACATGATGTAGTAAGTGGAAATGTAATATTAGTAGCAGCATTTCCAAGCTCACCAATACTTCTTCCAATAAAGAACTGATCCACAATGTTATATAGTGCACTAACAAGCATTGCTATTATGCTAGGGATTGCAAACTGACTTAATAATTTATTTATCGGCTCTGTCCCTAAATTATTTTTTCTTTTATTCTCCATATATCTCTCCTCTTCCTTTGTCTTATTTATATATTATTCCTAAAATATAGACATTTATCATTTACTAAACGCCCATGAATATTTTACCATATATTCTTAAATTATCGTAATAATTAAATATATTATAAAATTTCCACATACTTAAAGGCAGTAATATAAAATTAATCATATTACTGCCTTTTTCAACTTATATATTGAAAATTAAATCTTTAATCATAATTTTCAAATATCTCTTATCATTTTACCAAATATTTTTATTTTCACATAATTCCCTATTATTGAGGTTTTCATCCTTTAAAAATTAATCTGAATTCAACTAGTTATTTTAAATAAATACCTTTTTAGATAAATACATTTAATTTTGTAAGTTTAATATCGATAGATTTTTAACTAGATGCTTATACAATTCCTGATTTTATATTATATCTATTTTTAATTTTTAACTTCTGATGATAAATAAATAGCTAAATTTCCACTTATAAGTACTACTATCGTTATTTGCATTATTACATACCATACTTTTAAAATAAAATTATCACTTAAAAATTCTCCATTTCCCAGTAAGATATATGTCATATCAAATATGCTTGTGACACCTTCAAAATATACTCTTTCTCCAAAAATACTGTTAATTTTATTACATATATAAAATAATATTGAATAATCTAGTATAATATTTATATAACTTCCAATTGCTATTAAAATTAATCTTAATTTCTGTGAATTATTTTCTAATACACCATTTTCAAATTTTTTAAAAATATCTGGGATAAATACTACAAAAAAGTGGATAGGTCTAGAAATTCCATAAAACGCTAATACAATTACAGTTATTACATATATATAGTTATTGTTTAAATCTAAATAAATTGGATGATATATTAATATTATTATTAATATAGTAATTATAATATATATATTTTTTATCATCTTAAGTAAAAAGAATATTCCTTTATTTTTTAAATACCTTATATTTTTAATGTCTTCAATTTTTTCAACTTTACTTTTAATTTTTCTAGATAAGTAGAAAACTAAATATAATGGAAGTGCAATAAACGTAATAAAAAAAATAATATTTGAAATCAAAAAATTAATATCATTTTGATAACTATGAATAATTCTACTTCTAAGATTTAATAAAGAGAAAAATGTAAATATAAAAATACTTATTGTTAAATAAAAATATTTCATAATTTCAGATATTATTCTATTATGAATTCGCTTATTTTTATTCTCATCCTTTGACAAGTAATTCGCCTCATCTCTTAAAGAATAGTAAAATTTAAAAGATGGACTTACTAATCCTATTACTTTATTATATTTTTTTCTTAAATCATCAATTTTTTTATAATACATTCTGTGATCCCCTTTAAAATGGTAATCCATCTCTTCTCTTAACATTATTGCAATTAAATTCTGGTGGTACAGCTTTAAAATTCCTTTCATTCATTTGGAGATTATGATCAAGTATTTGAAATTCTCTTAAAGCTCTAATATCAATTTCTCCAACAAGCAATGTATCATTTATTCCTCCACTAATTTGCAATATATTTTTTTCATAAGTTGATGACGGTTTAATAATCCTACTATCCCCTAATGTAGAGTCATTTACTTGTGCACAATAACAATGTACATCCCTAACTAAAGACTCCATGATATTAGAGTAATAATTTATATCTCTATTATGTACACTTCCAACTAATAAATCTACATATGAAGTAAACAAAGCTCTATCTTTTATATTAGCCAACTCAAAACAACTAAATGAAGAGAAATCTATTCCTTTCCACCTTATTAAATCATATTCTTTTTCATAATCTTTTCCTTGCTCTGGAAGTTTCCATCCATACCCCAATACCCAGTCCTTTTCTTTAGGTGAATAATGATTTTTTAATCTTAATTTTATGATAGAATTAGCGTAATAATTATTATACTTTTTAGACAAGCAAGTTTTATATGGTATTATAGTAGCCATATAATTACAACATAATTTATTATCATAAACAATATGCTCTAATCCGCAAATAATAACAACATTATGCTTTCTACTAAAATTAGATAGTACTTCTAATAATTTAAACGGAATACTCGCTTCAGGAAATATTATCATTTCTGCTTCTTCTTTAACTGCTTGATTTAATAAAGAATATATCTTTTCTAATTTTTTTTCTGTATTTTGTGATATTTTCTTAAAACTGTTTTCTAAGTCCTTATCGTATATTTTCATATTTATTACTGCAATTTTAAGCTTGTCTTTTTTTTCATATTTATTTATAGATAAAATATTTATAACTCTTTCCTGTTGAGTAAAAAGATATTCTTCTCTATTAAAATATCTTAAATAATCTAATTTTTTTATATTTTCTCTCTTTTCTTTATTTTCCTTAACCAGTTCTTTTATATTTTTATTTATATTAGGTACTATGGTGTATTCATCATTACTATCATTAAAATTTAAATACTTATTAATAGTATTTTCTTCATTCTCTAATTCATATTTTTCTGTATCATCTAATCTATTTAATGAATTATATATTTTTTTACTACCTATAATTTCTTCACACCTACTTACAATTTTCCCCTGCCCTATTAACTTATTGATTTCATATAAAATACACTCATGGAAATGCACAACTCTGGGATTATATACCTTAGCAAATTCGTGAATTTCTTTCTTACAACCTACTACTTTATCTTTATTTAAACAACTTATTTCACATTTAGAATTTAACACATATACATTATCATTACTGCATTCATTAGATTCTGTGTTATAAAAATAATCAATAAAATAATCAAAAGATTTTTTATACTCTATATTTGAAAATTTACAACTTTTTAAATCAGAATGTATTTCTATTTTTTCATTAGCTTCATGTAAAAAATCAACATATACTAAAACATTACTACTTTTAATATATTCTAAATAGTTGTTATAACAATAATTAATTAATGAACTTCTTACTAAGGAATGATTTAGCATATTAGATTTTCTAATGTTCTCTTTTAAAGAATATATTTTTTCATATTTAAATAATAACTTATCATATCTGCTTAAATCATTTGTAGTATTTAAACCTTTTTCAATTATCTTATTATAATAATCTTCATCTTTTTTTTCTTTAAATTTTGAAATAAATAGTCCATCATCTAAAGAATAGTTTAGTGCAATAACAATTTTAAGATATGTTTTTAAATCATTTCTTAAATTAATCATTTTTTCTTCTCTATAATAAAATTTATTTATTAACGTATTATCTATTTGAATATCAATTTCATCTATATTTTTATTGATGGCTCTAAATATTTTAAATATATAACTATATTTTTTATTTAACATATAATAATTAAAAACTTTATCCCATAAAAAATAATATTTTATTGCTGCCCTACTTTCAAATATTCCTAATATTTTCTCATCTACATCTTTTGTACTATAACTATCCTCCAATTTATCTGAATATATTATTCTTGCTAAAAACTTGGATAAATCATAAGGATTTACATTAATATCATTAACACTTGAAATTTTATGAATAGTATCTTTATAATCTATTTTATATACTTCATTATCAAAATTCCTTATAATTTCATATCTTTCAGGTAAAAACTTAAATACACTAGCATTCTTCCTTAATTCTTCTTTAAAACTTCTAATTAATGAATTTGAACCTTCTTTTTTAAAATCATAAATTTTTACTTTTGAATCCTGTATTACAAGATAAGCACTCTCACTAATATAATTATTAAGAAGATATATTGTTTTAATTTCATTTCCATCAATATTTATTTTATCTATTAACTCTTTAATATTTTCTTCATTATCTACATTGTTTTTATCATTAACTAACTTTATTAACTTTTCTAATATATTTTTTTCATCCCAACTTGAATAAATTAAATTTTGTGTTTTATCCTCTTGTAAAAACCTCTCAAATTCTTCATTTAATTCTTCTTTACTAATATTTTTTTTATAAGTTACATAAATATTTTTTAATATTTTTATTTTATCTTGAACATTAATTCTTTTTATCTTTTTTATACATTCTTCCAAAGCCTCTTTATCTTCTAACGGTACTATTTCATTACATTGATTTTTATTATTTACAAAATAAATAGACTTTTTAAAAATCTCATTTTTACAAAATTTATTATTAAAGATATATTTATGAATATTATCTTCATTTTCTTTAATGTACTCCGCATTGAAAATTATTAATATATCATCAACATACCTTTTGTAATATAGTGGATTTAATTTATTTGTAAGTTCTTCATCAAAATTTTTTAAATACCAATTTCCTAAAATATTACTTGGTAAAAACCCTATTGGCAATCTAAATTTTAAATTTTTATCTTCTTTATTATTAAATTTCACTTCATGTATTTTAGATGATATAGTGTTTGAGTACCCTTTTATAACATTAAAAACAATATCATTAATTACTTCAAACGGTTTCAAATAGTTTTCACATTTAAATTTTCCATATTTTTTTTCAATTATATAATTATATTTTTCTAATATTTCATTTTCATATTTTTTATCTTTTAAATTTATAGAATAGAAATATTCTTTTATATCTAATGATAACATTATAGTTCTTTTATTATTTTTCATTTGCTCTTCAACGATGCTTATCCCATCATCTCTCCATGATTCATACATAGTATAATATGGCTTAAACAATTTTAAGTTATTTAAATACATGCTATCATCAAGAATATTTCCTGCAGCAAATTCTTTATACTCTTTTTCTAACTCTTTCCCTATTAATAAAATCCACACTACTCCTATAATTTGGGTTTTAATATCCAAATCATAAAAATGTATTATTTTATCAATATAGCTATTTTCTCCCATGACTTTATTCGTTATTATACCTTCTTCTTTTATTTCTCTATCTATTAGATTTTTAGGTAGTACTCTTAATTTAGCATCCACAGGAAAACTATTTTTATAATCTCTATTTTTCGATGATACTTTACTTATCTCAATTATTTCTCTAGCTAATTTTTTAAAGTAATTATCCATATTAGTTATATTAAATTCATTTTCACTTTCAAACTCAACAATTCTCTCTTTTAAATATATATTTCTTTTTTCATAATAAGAGTATGATTTAAGTTTTTTATATGCACTTTTTATGTATACCTCTAACCATTCTTCTTGACTTAACTTTTTTTTATCCATAATTTCTAAATCCTTTTCCATACTTTAATCAATATATTATCACAATACTTAATATTACACAATCTTACAACTTTATATTAAATTACTAAATAAATATCCAATAGTTCATCTAAAAGTTTATATAAGCAACATATTTATACAATAAATATGTTGCTTATATAAACTTTACTTCACTTTTATTGATCAATTACTAAATAAATATTACGCTTCTATTAAGTAGTTATTTTATTATAAAATCTATATTTATTCGTTCTTTTCAATATCATTAATTAAATACTATTTAATTAAGAATCATAAATCTTTCACTATATTTAGATCAACAAAAGATATATAAGAATTAAATACTCCTTATAGTTAGGCAAGAACATCTTTGTATGCTTTTATACTATATTTTTTAAATTCTAAATGTATTCTTTATAAAGCTAACAATGATGGTCATATAGCTATCAATATAGTATTTTCACATACTTAAAGGCAGTAATATAAAATTAATCATATTACTGCCTTTTTAACCTATATATTAAAAATTAAAATCAATACATTTCTATATTATTTTACACTTATATTAACTTTCAAATAAATTTCCTAATCCTCCAAGAATACTTCCTTCGCCTTTTGTGTTGTTAGTAAGCTGTGGTGCTGCTGATATAATTCTATCTGCAAATCTGCTAAATGGTAAACTTTGAATCCATACATCACCAGGGCCTTTAAGAGTTGCAAAAAATAATCCTTCACCACCAAATATACTATTCTTAAGTCCTCCAACAAATTGTATATCATAGCTTACATTTTTAGTCATAGCTACTAAACATCCAGTATCTATCTTTAAAATTTGTCCTGGCATAAGTGTTTTTCTAACTATAGTTCCTCCACCATGAATAAAAGCTAATCCGTTTCCTTGAAGCCTTTGAAGTATAAAACCTTCTCCTCCAAAAAAACCTGCTCCTATTTTTTTAGTAAAAGCAATATCAAGACTTATTCCCTTTGCACAACATAAAAATGCATCCTTCTGACAAATTAACTCTCCTCCTAAGACTGTTAAGTCCATAGGTAGTATTTTCCCTGGATACGGAGCTGAAAAAGCAACACTTTCTCTTCCATATCCCATATTAGTAAAAGCAGTCATAAAAATACTTTCACCTGTTAATGCTCTTTTTGCAGCTCCTCCTATTTTACCAAATAATCCCCTACTATTTTTTTCACTACCATCACCTAAAACAGTTTCCATAACAATGCTATTATCCATCATCATCATGGCTCCTGCTTCTGCCATAACAGTTTCATTAGGATCTAGCTCTATTTCTACAAATTGCATTTCACTACCATGTATCTTATAATCAATTTCATGTACCATATACCTTTATCTCCTTATATAATATTAGATGCTTCTTTTTCAAGTTCCATTTACTTTTCTAACTTATTCATCTTTATTTCTCACTTCTTTTATTAATTTAATTATTCGATTAGTTCTTTATACTTATATATAATTCTTTTTCCAAAGAAACTTGTATATTCAATATCAGCTCTAATTACAACTATATTCCTTCTTATAAACATATTATTTTATCATCATTATATACATTATACTTACTTAGTTATTAAAACATTTAACCATTCTAAGTTACTTCTTCCACCAAGAGTATCACCTGATTTGTAAATTTTTCTTATTATTAGTTCTGGAATATTTTTAATCATTTCTTCAAAGCTTTCTTTTGTATAGCAATTAAAATATCTTCCCTTATCATCAATATACTCATTATTGCCATACTTAAAAGACATATAAAAAACTCCGTCTCTATTTAAATTACAAGATATATTCTTAATTACATCAACTATATTACTTCTATTAACATGAAGTAACGAAGCACATGCCCATATTCCATCATAACTTTCAGTTAATCTTAAATCTTCAAATTTACTAACTATAACTTCTTGTCCAATAACTCTTGAAGCCAGCTTTGCTAACTCCTTTGAACCATCAACTGCCGTTATTTTATATCCCTTATCTATAAATACTTTACTATCTCTACCGGAGCCACAACCTAAATCTAAAATTGCTCCTCCACTTGGTATTTCACTTAAAAAGTCACTATATAAATGACTCATATCAATATCTAATGTACTTTCTACATAGCTTTTTGAATTACTATTATAAAAATCTACAGTCTTATCTTCCATTAAGTTCTCCTACTTTTCTTTTATAATTTAAATCAATATAACTATCTTAAATAATTAATTCATATAATTCATTCTTTGTTTTTTCATAATTATCTAAAGCAATTTCACATACTAAAATTTTCTTATTTCCATCAACATGATTCAAGCTCCACCTTGAGTGTTCAATATCACTGTTAACTTTAGGATATAATAAAATACATTCTTCACACTCTATATATGTTGTAATATAAGCATACATTTGATAAATATCACTTTGAGAGTAAACTTCCCTATCATTAACAGATGAACTCTTCCACTTTGTATCAATTATAACCTTAGGTTTATTATCTTTATATATAACAATGTCAGGTTTTAATGCTATTTCATTTTTTTCTTTTAAAGTATTCCATAATAAATATCTAGATTTTTCCTGAGTATTTACTTTGATATTACTGTCATGAAAAACTTTCTTCAATAAAATTCCAATGTATTCCTCATATAAATAATTAATTTCAAATAAAATTGAAAATCCATTTTCTTTCCCTAATGATTTATCCATACTTGAATTTAATAATATTAATTTTGCTAATGTAAAACACTCTAAAAATCTATTATTAATTCTATTTAATCTATAATTTGAAATAATATTATTAGAAATATACATATCTGAAACTTCATTAAAAACATTATTTATAATACTTAAATCCTTCTTTACATCATCATTCTTTGTTGAAAGTAAAATAACATTAATAGCTCTTTTTAAAATAGCATTAAATAAATTATCCTCAGTAAATTCATCATATTTACAATTCATTTTATTTTTATTAATCGTATTTTCTTTTATACTTTTAGATATTAGAATTTTTCCCCTTATCATACTTAATGCTTCTTCTTTAGAAACATATTCTCTATATAACCCCTTTTCCAATTCACTTAAAAGCTTTTTTGAGAATATTTTTGCCAAAATATCTAGTAATGAATTATTTAGAATATTACTATTTAATAACTCTTTTATATCTACAGATAGTTTATTACACTTAGAAAGCATAAACATAAGAATTTTCCTATCTTTTATTATGTCATTACTTAACGATATCTTAGGCAATATCTCAATAATTAAATTCTTTACCTTTATTATTCCAACATAGTTAATAAATTTAATTTTATTATAATCATATACTATTGATTTATTACCTATATTTTTCTTTAAATATAAACAAAGCTCTCTATATTCAGAAGATGTTATTTCATTATCTTCACTACCAATACTTAACCAATCGTAACCTTCTTTTAAAATTATATATTTAATCTTCATATATGTTTTTAAGCTCCTCTATTCCAATATTAGATTTTACTCTAAAGAATTCTTTAGAGCCTATATCACTAATATTTTTGAAGCCCTTAAATATTTTATTTGCTGATTTTTCCTCTTTATAAACAATATATTTATCACCTTCAGATGATCCTATTCCCCCTAGAATCATTCCTACTTTTTCATTGTCTCCATAAAAATACTCTTGTAGTAATGGAATTATTTTATTAATAACTACATTGATAATATCTGAATACGAATTACAGTTAACAAAATATGCATGTCCTATTAAATGATCCCTATCTAATAAAAATTCTATCCTTTCATTAATTGCAATTAATAACTTGTCTAACTCTATACCATCAATTTCATCTAATATCTCATAATTAGGCATAATTTCTTCAAATATAAATCTTCTTCTTAATGCAATATCAATTTGAGCTATAGATTTATCAGATGTATTCATTGTTCCTATAATATATAAATTATTAGGAAGACTAAATTTTTCCTTTGTATAAGGTAAATTAGCTACAATTTGATTACTTGTCCCTATTCTTTTATCCTCTTCTAATAATGTAATAAGCTCACCAAATACTTTTGATATATTACCTCTATTAATTTCATCAATAATAAGCACAAACTTCTTTGCTTCTTTAAAAGCTTTTTCTTTATTAATATAATTATTAACCTTAAGTTTTTTATCATTGTAACTTAATTCATCTTCTTTATACTCCTCTTTTAACCCTTCATAAGCTGCATTATAAGATATTCTTTTTAAGATACCATCTTCTGTTACAAAATTACCTTTTCCATCCGATTTTAAACCTTCTATAAATTCCTCATATCCATAACTTTGGTGGAATGTACAAAAAGCAATTTGACCCTTATCAACAAGCTCTTTATATTGATTTAATATAGCCTCTCTATTATCTTCAGCTATTTCTGAATATCCTTCAGGATCAATTATTTCTAATGCTTTATTTATAACATTATAAGTTTTTCCTGTTCCCGGAGGTCCATATAAGATAAAATTCTTATTATCTTCATTTAACTCATCTACTTCATTAGATATATTTTCTTCTATCTCGTGTGGTAAGTTAATATTGTTTAAAATTATATCTAAAACTTTCTCATTTTTTATTTTAGTAAGTGTACCTAAATAATTTATTCCCTCAATTTCTCTAACTTCTTTTGATATCCATTCTACAGGAATAGTATGATGTAACCTTTCATCATATTCATACCCACTAGTAGCATCTTCAAGCACCTTAGCTACTGCTGATATTTTAAAAACAGAAATATCTCTCTTTTCTCCCTTAGTAAAAGAACTTTTTAATATAACAATATCATCTTTTTTTATCTCACTAAAATTACTTAAGTTTTTAATTGTATTATTATCACAATTATTTTCCTTTAGATACTCTTTCAAAGTTCTTTTATTTATAATTACATCACTTAAGTCTTCTTCAAAATATCCAACTGCTATTTTATTCTTCTCTATTAAATCTGGAAGTATATTATCTCCATCATAATTATGTCCTAAAGCCCAATAAGTTATTTTTCTTGGAGCCTTGCTAATAGTTTCCCATACAAAATTTGATAACTTAAACATCTCCCAATCTTTAAATGCATCCATTTCCTTAAGCTTTTTAGTTGCTAAATAATTTATTTCTACAATATTTTCTGCTGATTTATCTATATCTAAATTTAATATTTCTGCTAATGGAATTAATACTGATGATGAATAAACATCTATAAATTTATTTGGCAAATAAATTGATAATATTTTTAGTAACACCATATTCCATAATGGTGGATTTAATTCTTTTATTCCTTCTATATTGTCTTCCCTTGCAAACTCTATTGATTTTACTATTTTAGAAATAAGATCATTATATTCATACTTTAATTCATCACCTTCAATATATCTTTTCTTATTTCCATATCCTATGCAATATTTTCCGGTAGCATCCATATAGATATAAAACTTAGAAGCATTACCTCCACCAATAGCTCCACCTATTTCCTTTTTTCTCTCTAACCAATAAGTAAATACATCATTATATGTATCTGGATAATTTGCCTTTAGAACAATATACTCCTCTATGGGCATATCTATTAATTTATCTAAAGGGAACCTTTCAATAAATTTACTCTTATTATCTTCTAAAGTTTCAAAAAATTTATCTTTACTAATGTAATCTTTTGATGCTTCTATAAATTTTCTTAGCTTTTCATCTATTATTGTTTCTTGTACTTGATGTTTTTCTACTACTGATTCCATATCCACTTCTGATCTAGCTCCATATCTTAAATTTTCTACTCTCCAATAATATCCTCTACTAGGCTTTCCACTTTCACTTGCTCTTTCTAAACTATCCCCAACTGCCTGTACATTTAAAAACCTTCTTACCTCTGGAAAACTTTTAAATTCTGCTACTAAATCTGTTCTATCTTTATCTCTATAACATTTTATATCTGCTAATGCTACTGTTCCAGCATATTTACCCATTTATATCTTCCCCTTTTATCTTATATATTTAAATAATATTAAATGCTAGTCCCCATAATACGATCTCAATCTTTCATCACATCTATTAGCTATCCATACTTTTTCCTCTCTAGAAAGCTTCTTCCATATTACTTTATTAAACTGAACATATTCTATATCTCTACATCTCTCCATAAATCGCATATCCTCAAAGCGCTTAAATGGATTAGAAAATATATTTGTCTTAGTTTTCTTTCTATCAATTACTTCATCATTATAATGAGATCTCTTCTTTTCAGCTTGTAATCCCCTAATCTTTCTATCTTCGTAAAAATCAATAAAATAATCAATAATATCTTCAACTAAAACTCTGCCTTTATCATCTGATTCTTCTAGCATAGCTTTCAATAATACTGGTTTATATGAGTATGCCATATCCATCTTTTCTACAAACTCCATAAATTTTTCTTTAATATTTGTATCATTAATAAGTTGCCATCCAAATTCTTCTGCATATTTCTTTATAGTTTCTTCTTTAAAATACTTAAAGGTATTACTACTACAAGGTACTTCTAAATCAGCTACTATTTTTCCTTCTCTTATATACCTTGAAACAGTCTCTGCTTGCACATCAACTCTTCTTACAAACTCTATTTGAGATATCATATCTTTAGCAGCATCATACCAATTGAATAAGTCTATATGTTCATAATCTAAAACATTAATTGGTAAATCTATTAATTCTACAGGCTTTTCTCCTCTTCTTAGAAAATCAGCTTCTATAAATTTTCTATCCCCCTGTCCAAATACTAACGCACCTGGAACATATTCTTCAATATTAAACATTCTATGACAAGATAATGGCGCATTAAATAAATTAGCATTATCTATAAAATCAAATACTAATAAATATTCCTTTCCTTCACAAAGTCTAGTTCCACGTCCTAGTTGTTGCATATAAATAACTTTTGACATTGTTGGTCTTGCCATAAATAATACTTCTGTTTTGGGACTATCCCAACCTTCATTTAATAAATCACAGGCACATAATACTTTTATATTTCCCTCTTCATAATCTTTTAATATTTTAGATCTTTTACTCTGCTTCATAGCACCAGATACTGCTTCAGCTTTTATACCATTTGCTCTAAAAAGATCTGCTACTTGTTCTGCATTATTTACTGATGCACAAAATACTACAGTTCTTTTATCTTTTACAAACTTTAAATATGTGTCTACAATAATTTTATTTCTTTCTGGTACAAATAATTTACTTTCTAAATCTTTAGCATCATATTTAATACCATTTATCCTTACGTCTGAAATATCTATATCTGTCTTAATTCTTATACATCTTATTTCTGCTGCATGCCCTCTCTTTATTGATGTTTCTAAATCCATCTTATGAGCAACATTTTTAAATATATTTAATATATCTTCACCATCTGATCTTTCTGGTGTAGCAGTTAATCCTAGTGTAAAATCTGGCTCAAAATAATCTAATATTTTACCATAAGTATTAGCTGATGCATGATGAGCTTCATCTATAATTATGTATTTGAAATCATCTTTATTAAACTGTTCAATATTAGCAGAAATACTTTGAACTGATCCACATACAACATAAGCATCTTTCTCCTTAATATCCCCCATATATGTTCCAGTATCAATATCTTTCCAAAGCAATTGAAACTTTTCTTTAGCTTGTTCAACTAATTCTTTTGTATGAGCTATAAATAAAGTTCTTTCTCCTACTGATTTTGCATCTTCAACAGCAGTTACAGTCTTACCAATACCAGTTGCATGATATAATAAAGCAATGGTATTACCTTGTTTTCTCATATTCTCCAAGCTACTAAGAGCCTCTTCTTGATAATCTCTAAGTTCTAACACATTTCCTTGAGGTTTTAATAAACAATCTTCTTTACCTTCTTCTATTACATCACTTAAGAAGGTATATATTTCATCCTTAACTTTATCAGTAAACCTTTTAAGTTGCCCATCAGTCCATCTATAAACTTTCCAATTATTATAAATCATTGAGTTTTGTTTTAATAAATCATCATAATACTTTTCATGAGATACCTTACCTGGTTCATGAACACCTTCCCCATCTATTTCGATTGCAATCTTTTCATTATCAGTTAATACTGCAAAATCTATATATCTATTTCTACCATATATATCTTGTATTCCATATTGAATTAATAACTTTCCTGTCTTTTCTGGACCAAAAACTTCACTAAAAAGCTCGATAAATTTATCTTCTGCTCCTGATGCTAATTTTATTTTTTTATCCTTAGCCATCATTTTCCTCCTAAAACTTATGTTTTATTATATAGAATATTATAGCATATAATGATGTTATTAAATGTATCAGGGTACTTATAAATAATAAGATGCTAAACTATTGAATCATATATTTATATCACTATATAAATCTCTCTTATAAAAAAGCTCTACTTTAAAAGTAGAGCTTAAACCACTAATTATATTACATAAAATTCTATTATTATGATATTTAGCATCTAAATTTTAAATTTAAAATACTATTAGTATTTATTTTATCATGAGTTCCCATTTACACCATTCTAAGATTATATATTTGCTTAATTGAGTCAAATAAATAATTTAACTTATCTTTATCTCTTGGAATCACTTAATAATCTTCATTATCCTAATGTCCTATTTTAGAAACATCTCTCACTAATTTTTTGTGATCATTAATACTTCCCCATTTACAATTAAACCATCTTTTAATTTGCTTTTTTATAGGATATATATCTACTATATTTTTATTATTTAGTCTAAACTCACTATACAACTCTGTACACTTAATACCTATGTTACCATCTAAACTAAGATATATTCCTTAATTTCATTATATAGTTCTTTTAGTTCTTCTAGAGTATTATTTTTATATACCCTGATTTCTTTATTTACTAATTTAACTAACTCACTCGTAGTTTCTATTATTAACAAATTCAGCACTTCTTGAAGCCTTTATATGATTAAATCTTACTGTATTATTACTAAAGTTCTTAACTTCTCATAATTCAAATGATAAATCTCTAAAATTTATTGATTCTTTTTGGTAATTGTTGAATTTAGGTCATATAAATATTACCCTAGGTTGTGACTAAGCTATATCCTCTCTTTTTAAAGTATTGTTGTAATTTTCATTATACTTAAATATACACTCTGATTTATTGTTTACAAGCAAAGATAATGTTACTCCTTTATTCTAATAGTGAACAATATAATTTTTTTATAACATAAATAGTTTCTAGACATAAGTACTCTCTCCACCTTATTCTATGCTAATAATTTATATCTATATAAAATTATATTTTTTAATTTATATCATAATAATAACTCAAATACTCCAAAAACGGTTTCTTCAAAGCTTCTTTATCCATCATAGGAGACATTATTACTGGATAACTTTTATTAAATTCAAATATAACAAATCTCCCCACCCGTGGATCTTTTCCTAACTCAGGTCTTCCCTTTATTTTAGACTTTAATATATCAGATAAACCTAACTCATAAGTAATATCTAATATATTCAATAAAAACTTATCATTTCTAAAAATATCATATTTAATAATGTAGTTATATAAATCAAGATTATCAATTATATATTCATAATATTTCTCTCTTTCTTCCTTTTTAGTAATATTATCGTTTATATACTGTGCTCCTAACACACATTTATATATATAATTTTCCCAATCAAAATCTCTTATTACTATATTATTAAATTTACTTCTACTATCTTTTATCTCAGGATAATTCTCTAATAAATAGTCTCTTTTATAAACACAAAGTAAAGAATGCCAAAATATCTCTTCAAAATGAACATCCCTATCTGTATTTAAATAACTTTTTGAAATAACATCAAATGCTTCAAAGAATAATTTTTTCTTTTCTTCCTCATTTCTCGTACCCATATAAACTGGAAAATCTGGTATTTCATCTATATGTACAATTTCTCCCGAAAAATAATCATCATTATTTCTTATTTGATCTTCTAAAAAATCTTTATAAAATTGATCATTCTTTTTATATCCCTTTTTTAATAATCTAATTTCCATCAGAATATAATCTCCTTACTGCTGACGAATATTTTTCTATAACTTTATCTGATATAGAATAAATAACTTCATCCATATTATCTATATTTAACTCCCTAATTTTTTTCTTTTTCATAAGATTATATAATTTAAAATCTAAGCTATCTTCTGGAATCTCCATATCATCTATATCTACACTTTCATTATCTTCCCCATTATTTACAATAAACCTATACATTGCTTTTTGAAGGCCCATATATACATACGGATTATTAAATGCACTGCTATTAGACATACTAGAAAACTGTAATTCTTCATTTTTATAATTAATAATAATTGTTTCACTTCCAATTTCAATTTTTATATCAGACTTTAAATTTGGATTAACCTTCTTTTCAAACAACTCTAATGGTTTAGCAATACTTCCATCGAACATTGGGCAATTTGAAAATCCTAACATTGAATTTTTAGGTACAATTATTTCATCCTTAAATTCGTTATAGAAAGAACTTAAATCATCATTATCACTAAAGCTTATATCTTCTTTAGATTGAATAAATAATTGTATTGTGGTTCTTTTACTTAAGGATATTCTTGATTTTGAAATACGCTTAACCTTTTCTCCTAAATCTAAATTAAAAAATTTATTATCCTTAGATTTAATTACTAATATCAATATAGCTTGTCCATTTTCTAATAATCTTGTTATAAATGTAGATGTTATATCATAATTTATTTCTAAAATATAATCATTAGTATTTTCTTCAAGATTAACTTCTAATGTAAAGCTGCAATTTTCATAACTATTGGAGCTATTTGTTAGTATTGGATATGGAAAGTTAGCATCTTTTTTATAAATCATATTACACCTCCACATAGTACATAAACTTTAATGCTTTATTATAATTATCTTTAAGCTTCAATTCTATTTGTACATTTCCTTTAACTATCTTTACATCTTTAATTAAATTGTTATCTATCTTACATTTTGCCTCTGTAGCTTTATCAATAATGTGTTCATAATTATTTTTCAAATTAAACTCATTAGCATATTCTTCACCCATACCATCAATAACAGCTAATGCAATATCACATACCTTTGCATTTTTTATCTCAGGACTATCTGTAAAATCAAATTTTATATATTCTTTATCTCTTATAATTAGCCTTTTTACTCTATCAGGATAAGTATTATATCTTGTTAGCTTTTCTATACTAGTTTCTTCATCATCTTGTTTTTCCTGTTCCTCTATTTTAGGCTTTTTAACTTTTTTAACTGGCTTCTTCTTCTCTTTCTTTTTATCTTTATCATTCTTATCTTTAGGTTCTTTCTTTTTAGGTAGATCTTGATTGACTTTAACTATAGTTTTTTCTTTATCACCTTTATTTATTTTTACTGTTCCTAATGATTCTGAAAGCTCTTGCTTAAACTGATTTTCAACTATATATAATATTTCTTTAGTATCCATAACTCCATCTGTTGGATTACTCTTCTTTATCTCAGCTTCAATTATCTTTTTCATTTCCTTTGAAATATTATTTATAAATCTTTTAGCATTTTTTTGTAGCTCTTGATCTTTTATATGTTCACATGAAAGTTCTGTATGTGATTCATTTTCAAGTGATTTTAAAAATGCATCTTCAGCAATTGATTCTGGTATTAAAATAGCATTAAAAGGCTTATTCACATTCCCTGTAATTTTTTTATCTTCTATTTTCATACCTATAGTTCTTATAATAGCCATACGCCCTTTTGTAATTGCTTCATTATAATTAAAATATAATTTAAAACAATATTCCTTATTCATATCTTTAATTTTAATTACACTTGGTTTATTATTCATATATGTATTTAAATATAAAGGAGTAAATTCATCCTTTATTTCTGATATCTCTTGAATATAGTAATTCTTATCAGTTATATACTTTTTAATAGTTTTTCTATTTATAGTCTTATCATTTACTATTACTTCTAATTTATTTTCAAGTATGGCAATAAAGAAACTATCGCATACACTTTTAATAATGTCTTTTTCACTATTAAATTGTTTCCTTAAGAAAGGAATAATAATTTTTAAACCTCTAGTATTTTTTTCAAATACTTCATTAAATGTATTTTCGTAAGGATAAAATCTTTCTTCATTATTTTCTATCTTTTTTATATCGGTAAAATATCCTGTAGAACGATAATATTTTTCTTTATACTTATGTTCTATAAGTTGAACTGTTCCCCCTAAGTGCTTATTCCCTTGATCATCACAGTTTGCAAAATACATCATATGTAACTCTGATGCAGCATTAGAAGCTATCTTACCTATACCATGAGATCCGCCTCTAGCTTTTTCTAATGAAGTATCCTCTTCTTCCGAATGGACCCCTTTATTATATGCATATATTCCCCATGTATCTTTAGGATCATAACTTTGTCCATTCTTAGCGCCTGTTAATCCTTTTGTATTAAAATCCTCAAAAGAAATAAAATCTATTTCTTCTGCATTCATTTTATTTTGCATATGCTCTATAGTTTCTTTAGTATAATTATTTCGTCCTATTAAACATGAAATTCTATCTTTTATATCTTCAAGTCCAGGTATGTCATTTTTATTAACTTTACCAGTCTTTATAGTTACTATTACCGGATTACTTTCTCCTGGTACCTTTCCATCTAATGAATTTTGTATATTTTCTCTTACAAGTCCTGATATTCCCAAATCATAAAATCTTTCTAATACTTTGTTAAAAGTTGATTCCTCTATTCCCGGAATAACAGAAAATTTCCAAAGATTTCTGATATTGTTTTCAAATATATTTATCATATCGTTTATTCCTTTTCTTTAATTTATATTCTTTCACTTTCCAAATACTTTTCATTAATGTATTTAAAATAAATCATTGGTTTATTTACACTATTTGTTCTATTTAAATTATATAATAAAATTATTTATTCTTATGTCGAATAATGCCCTTATATTTATGGTATATTATGGTTGTAATTAAAATTTACTACAAATATTCTTGTGTTTTATTTTATCTTTATTACATTCTTTAATTTTATTAAATAAATAAAAAAATCTTAAAAATATTCTCTAACTTTTTTACTTTACTCTAATCTTAAAGTAAAAATATTGATTAAGCTTATAGCACTATTAGTATCTTCATTGTGAATTACTTTGAATTTCTTATCATCAATTTCATTAAATATTGCTTTATTTGTATATTTATCCTACTATTGATTAAAATAAGTTCTAATATGAATTTATGGAGACACTATGAAATCAATTATTAACCCTAATCTTTATCATGGTAAAAATAAAAAAACTAACTTCTTTGAAAGCTGGTATTTTAAAATTGTTTCTAAAGATAAAAAAAATACCTTTGCCATAATTCTGGAATTTCAATAGGAAATTCTCAAAATAATAGACATAGTTTCATTCAAATTCTAGATGATATAAATAAATTTTTTAACTATTGTAAGTTTTCATTTACAGACTTTTCATATTCTAATGCTCGATTTTTTATTTCTATTAACAATAATATTTTTTCTTTAAATCATCTTGTATTAAATATTAATTTTGATAACACTTCATTATCTGGCAAATTGAACTTTAGTAATCTCTATTATTGGCAAGATTATTTAATTAACCCTGGAATCATGGGCTTTTATAATTATTTAAACTTTATGGAATGTTATAGCCAGGTTTGTGCATTAGATGGTGGTATTTATGGTTATTTAAAATTAAACAATAAAGAAATAGACTTTACTGATGGAAAGATGGTATAGTATATCCATAGAAGTAATCTTCTTTAAATTCTAATGAACAGCTTCCCATTCCATATACAATAGAATTATAGATTTGATAAATAATTTCCCTTTCTCCATTACTCTTTAATTTACATATAGATAAATTAGCCTTATTAGAACCAACAGCTTCTAAGTCTTGAAAATATATATTATCATCATAACAATAAACCTCTAATATCATATAACTATCTATTGTATTATTTTCTTTTTCAAAATCATATTTATAAACTATTTCAGCTTTATCAAAACATGAGATATCTTCATCCATAACCTTTGAAGTATCTTCAGTGAGCTTTTTTAAAGGTATTTTATAAATAGCGTTTTTGTATTCAAAATTATTATCTCCAGCAGCAAAATATAGATTTTTGCCATAAGTAATCATTATTCCTTGTTTACTTCCCTTATCTACATCCTTAGAATTAAATATGTCAATTGATACTCCTGATTCTGATTTTGATTTAGAATCATAATATGATGAAGTCTTTCCTGCTCATCCTGTTATCATAAAAGCTGCTATTAAATAAAATATAAAAGTTGTTATCATAAGCTTCACTTTTTTATTTTGGGAATACATACTCATTCTCCTCATTTTTTTATACTAATTAATATGTATTCATTTTAGTATTGTTTCAATACTTATATTCTTTAATAATAAAAATATTTAGCTATGTTTAAAGAATGTTTATTTTAAAACATAAACAAATGCTTAAATTAAATATAAATTACTAATAATTACATTACTATAATTTCTATAAACTATGATATAATTTCGATAATATTAAAGTATAATAGGTGAACTTATATGGATAAATTTAAATATATAGGGGAAGGTGCTGCCCTAAAAAGAGCACAAAACTGGTACAAAAACTTTCTTTGCATCTTAGCTGAAAATAATGCTTATTTAATCAGTGATTATTATGGTTCAAAGGAAGAAGTAATAATACATTATAAAGAGGCAGATATAAAAACCTCTCCTCAAGTTTTTATTAATCATTATCTTCCTTCAACAAAATCTTTTGAAGAAATTTGTGAAGATAATGGAGATAAATTTATTAAATATGTTAATTGTAATGATTCACAATTAGCAGCACTAATTAAAGTTCCTAATGGTGAAATAACCATGACTAAAAATAGTTATATGAAATTTATTAAAAGCAGAAGTACTTTCTTTACCTTTCTTTCTGAAAACAATGCAATATTAAAGAGCCCATACTTAGGCTTTAATATTCCTTCAGTAATATATTATAAAGACAAGCATTTTAATATGGATTTTCCATCATTCAAAAGAGCTGTAAAATCTACAATTAGTTTTGAAGAAAAATGTTTAAAAAATGGTGATTTATTTATTAAATATAAAGATATAAATGATGGTGCTTCTATAGCATTAATTAAAAATAACACTAATGATATTTTAGAAATGAGTAGTAGAGCTTATGATTTATTTATTTCTGGTAGAAACTCCTTTTTTAAAGCATTAAATAAAGTTAATGCAATATTATTAGGATCATATTTAGGAACACATATTAAAACTACAATTAAATATAAAGGAGCAATAATTGATACAACTCCTCATAATTTTATATCCCAAACTATTGTTAATACTAATATGCTACAAAAAGCTTGTGAAAAAAATGGAGATAAATTTATTAAATATACATATAAAAAAGATGGAGTTATGCTTTTTTTATTAGAAACCTTTGATGGTGGATTTGTTGAGTTATCTAGTAATAATTATGGTCAATTTATTAAAGCACGATCTGACTTTTTTAATATTATTAAAAGAAATGGACATATTTGCACTTCCCCTTACTTAGGAAGTAATGAAGATATTGAAATTGATTTTTGTTGTGGACATGCTCCTAGTACCAAGAAACCTATAAATTACAAAATTTATGATACATATGGTTGTATTTCTTGCTATTATGATAATATCTCAAAAGATACTAGAATTAATAAATTAAATGACAAAAATATTCTTACTAATACTTTTCCACATTTACTTAATGAATGGTCTGATAAAAATATAGAACCTCCTTCTAATTATTCTTATGCTAGTAAGGAAAAGATATTTTGGAAATGTACTAATGGTCATAAAGATTTTCTTCAAAGTATTACTGCTAGAACTTTACAAGAGCAAGGCTATCCTAAGTGCTCTCAATCAAAGGGTGAAAAAATAATATGCTCTTATCTAGATAGTATTGCTTTAGATTACTCTGTTCAACTTACTTTAGAAAATAATAAGAAATATGATATTTTTGTTGGAGCTTATAATTTAATAATAGAAGTTCATGGTCTTCAACATTATGAAGAGGTAGATTATTTTTCTAATAGATCTTTAATAGAAGAAAAAGAAAATGACTTAAATAAAGAAATTTATGCTAAGAAAAAAGGATATAATTATATAATAGTTGATTATAGAGAACATAAACCTAGCCTAGCTTTATCTCGATTTAAAGCTCAATTTTCTTCTTTTATAGATAACTATACTAAGTAAATTTAATTAAAGAGTAGGCAGAACTTTTTTGTATAAAACTGCCACTCCTTAAATTCTTATCTAAAATTTTTAATAGATACTATATTATTATTTATATAAACTCAATATATTTTAGGAAAATTATCAACTAACTATTTACAATCCTTTTATATTCATCATACCAGTCAATATTCCATCCATTTTTAAAACATAAACTATACAATTGATCTTCATCATTAATACACTGACTAGTTATTAAGTTATGGGTTTCCTTATTAACTATAAAGCCATTCCATATACACTCCGAAAACTCTGGATACATCGAAACACTTCTTATGTGTGAAAACTCCGCTAGTTTCTTATCTAATTTCCTATTAGTAAGCTCATCTTTTACTATTTTAAACCTATTAATTCTCTGCTTCTTAAGTTTCTTTATATTCTTTTCCTGCAACTCTTTTGCTTTAGTCTGTAAAACCTTAATATCATTAGATTCATTTATTTCTTCTAAAATACTAAAAATAAGCTTTAAATATTCATTTTTAGGATTTGCTTCTATTCTTTTAGCTATTATTGAAACAAGACTTGACCATATAACGTAAGTTTTACTATTATAGTTAGCTTTATACTTACTGTTAATTCCCTCCAAAATATACGCTGCATCACTCTTAGTTTTGACTCTTATTATTGTGTGAAGTTTACTACAATCAAACCATATAAAACCTTTATTATCTACAATTCCACTACCAATGGCATTATATATTTTCTTAACAGTAATTTTATCTAATTCTTCTGCCTTCTTAGGAATTTTATATTTTATGTCTTTTATATAAGATTTAATAACTACTAATTCTTTATTTTTATTCATGATTTACCATCTTGTTATAAATGCTTGTTAATTCCGCCATAGCTTCTGCTGATTTTTCTGATTTACAAACATCTGGATGAATATTTCTCGCTATATTCATATACCATTCTCTTGCTGCATTTTTATTTACATATAGTGATTTATATATTTTTAGCTGTTTCATTCTTTCTTCTCCATCCAACTCTAACAAACAAAAAATATACTTATCAGCTTGACTTTTAAAGTAATTTAAATTATTTTCACTAGATTGTACATCATTATCATTAAATACATTAATTATTTTCTTTAATGCTACTATTTTATCATATTGCCCTTTCCAACTATTACTTCCCATCTTTATAAAACCATCTAATTTTTTTCTTCCAGTTAATTTTTTTATATCTTTATTAATTTCCATTTTAACAGTTCTTAAATTTCCTATTTGCTTTAATTCTTCAATACTGTTTGCTTCATACCACTTCATTTTAATCATACTCCTATACTATATTTGCTTAATACAATATATATTAAGTACTAATATTAAATATAAGAATTTATTTTTAAATATCCTAAATTTAATTATTGCTTTCCAAAACTAATTAAATTTATTTGAAATTAATTATCATCAAAACTCTTCCTTTTATTTTCTCATTCTTACTCCACTATTCTCACTTATACAAATTTGACCTTCTTTGACTTTAATTTTATAATGTACTTGTACAAAGAGATAAGAGAAGTAATTAAAGATAATAAATAAACTTCTCAAAGCGAAAATTCAATTAAGCTTATTAAAAACTACTTTTGAAATTTCAAAAAAATATGATTAAAAAGGAGGTCTTTGTATGTTCGGTTTAGTACCTTTTAAATTTAATAATGGAGAAAACAGTAGAGGATTAACTATCAATGACATGTTCAATGATTTCTTTAGTGATGATATGTTATCAGAATTTAAGTCTGGTGGAAGTTTCAAAACTGATATAAAAGAAACACCTGAAGAATATATTGTTCATGCTGAATTACCAGGTGTTAAAAAAGAAGATATAAATATTGATTATAATAACAATTATTTAACTATTTCTGCTACTAGAAATAATGATCATGAAGAAAAGAAAGATAATTACATTAGACGTGAAAGAAGTTATGGATCAGTTTCTAGAGGATTCTATATTACTAATGTTGATAAGAATTCAATTAAAGCTAAATTTGATAATGGTGTTTTAAATATTGAGTTACCTAAGAAGGAATTAACTGCAAGTGATAGCAATAAAATCTTAATTGAATAGCTTAAGTTTAATTAATCCAGAAAGGAGGTAATTCTAACGGATCAAAAACAAAGTAGCTGCAAAAAATAATTTTTGCAGCTACTTTTTTAATTATTTATATATTATACAATTATCTAACATAAATAAAATCTATTATTTTTATTTATAAAACTCTTGAGTTGCATATACTTTATTTCCTATTTTATATACGCCAACTCCCATACTTGAGAAGTTAGTTGATAAAATATTGGCTTTATGACCTGATGAATTCATCCAGTTTGTCATAAATTGGTTTGCTAATGCTGTTGGGTCTGTAATTCCCCCTATATATGCAATATTTTCTCCCCAAGCCTTATATGTTACTCCATCAGCTTTCATCTTTGTAGTTATATAATTACCATTTAAATCAGTATGACTGAAGTAATTATTATCTCCCATATCTTGAGACTTAATTCTAGCATACTTTTCCATAGTTGTATTATATGTTAATGGTGCAACTCCTGCTTTAGTTCTTTCTTCATTTACTTTATTAAATATAGCTTGTTCAACTTGTGCCATAAATTTATCACTTATAACAGTGCTATCACCTTGTTGAGTACTGTTGCTAGTATTTCCTCCACTTGATGATGTGTTACCATTTGTAGATGGTTTGTTTTGAGTATTATTACTTATATGTCCATGATATTTATGATTAGAAGATATACTTCCTCTTCTAGAATTTGAACTATTATCAATAGTTGCTGCGTGAGCTTGTACTCCTCCTATAAATATACTTCCTAATAATACTAATGAAATTATCTTTGATTTCATTTCCATTCCTCCTATAATTTGAGCTAATAATATTTAGCCCATTTTTAGTCGTCTTGTACTTTTACATCTATAACAACTTGTCCACCTAATAGTAACATGAGATTATAAAATTTATAATAGTGGAGTACTAGCAAATATATATTATTTATCCCTTATAAGATTAATTTATTATTTGTGGATAAATATTAATTATAATCCATATTTTAAAAGTATTTATTAGGAATCTATCGATTTTATTCATAGTGAAATTTTCATATTATTATAAACTTACACATTCTAATAAATCTCTTAACCTTCCCCCTTGTTATATATACTAAATTATTTAATTTAATATATAAATAAATATAATATATATTTTTATATTATTTATATATATATTATTTATATATATTATTTATATTATATATTGCTTAAAGTGGTATCATCAGTGATACTAGTATCATTTTTGACACCACTACTGGTGTCATTTTTGCTACCACTAGTAGTATCACCAGCGATACCAGTATCATTTTTGACACCACTACCAGTGTCATTTATGATACCACTAGTAGTATCACCAGCGATACTAGTATCATTTTTGACACCACTACTAGTGTCATTTTTGCTACCACTAGTAGTATCACCAGCGATACCAGTATCATTTTTGACACTACTACTAGTGTCATTTTTGCTACCACTAGTAGTATCACCAGCGATACTAGTATCATTTTTGACACTACTATACTAATGTCACTTCAGAGCTTCTTATATATTTTTTAGGGCATTATTATTAAACATCTAAACCTAAAATTTATTTAGATGTCTCACAAACTTAATAAATGACATGTGCTATCTATAAATCATAGTATATCTTATATAATTCTTCCCCAATTTGTTTAAGTAAAATTTCTTCCTTAGCTTTTTTAATACATCTCTGCCTGTTCTTTTCATTAGTTATTCTTAGCACATTTAAATTATACAAAATAAATGTTGCAAAAATATTAAATAAATCACGTTTAAAATATTTATTTTGTTAAATTTTTTAACATAATTAATTACTAACATTCCTTAACAAACTTTGCTGGCACTCCAGCAACTACTGTATTTTCAGGTACATTCTTTGTTACTACTGACCCTGCTCCAATAACTGCTCCATCCCCTATTGTAACTCCTGGTATAATAGTTGCATTTGATCCTATCCATACGTTTTTTCCAATGACTATAGGCTTAGGTATCATATTGCTTCTTTTTTCTGGATTCATATCATGATTAAGTGTTGCTAATACTACATTGTGTCCAATTAGTGTTCCATCTCC
Source organism: Clostridium celatum (assembly GCF_021412605.1). NCBI lineage: Bacteria > Bacillati > Bacillota > Clostridia > Eubacteriales > Clostridiaceae > Clostridium > Clostridium celatum. The sequence continues at coordinate 106,853 of NZ_JAJKGM010000001.1, read as the reverse complement.
TATAGTTATTCCCCCTTGATCTTGAAATTTACAACCTGAATTAATAAATACATTTTTTCCTACATTAATATTCTTTCCACAGTCGGTATAAAACGGAGGAAATAATCCAAAACTACTATCTACTGGTTTTCCAATAATCTCAGAAAATATATCTCTAATTTCTTCTGGTGTATGATAACTATTATTTAATTTCATAGTTAGTTTTAATGCTTCTTGAGATAATATATGCATATATTGATGAATCTCCGATCCACCCTCTATTACTTTTCCACTATTTAAATATTCTATATAATTTTCTAAATTCATAACTTCTACTCCCTTATTTTCAATGCATTTTATCATTTCATATTTTCTATATTGATATTTTCTTAGCTCATAATCTTATTATATTATTGAGTTTTATAAATATCTAATTGTTATATTGAATACATTCCTATAGTTTACAGGAATGCTTGAAGCTATTATACTTAAAGTAATTTTTAAATAGAAATGAGGATTATAAATGGAATTGAGAGTTTTGAAATATTTTCTTGCAGTTGCTAGAGAAGAAAATATCTCAGCAGCTGCTGATAGCTTACATGTTACACAACCTACTCTTTCTAAACAGTTAAAAGAGCTAGAAGAAGAATTAGGAAAACAGTTATTTATCCGTGGTAATCGTAAAATTACTCTTACAGAAGAAGGAGTATTCTTACGCAAACGTGCTGAAGAAATAATTGATTTAACTGAAAAAACTAAGGATCAATTAAAGAAATCTGATAATATGCTTAGTGGAGATATCTATATAGGTGGAGGTGAAACAGATGCTATGCGCATTATTGCAAAAGTAGTAAGACGTATGAATTCAGAATATCCACTAATTAAATTCCATTTATATAGTGGTAATGCTAATGATGTTACTGAACGTCTTGATAAAGGCCTTTTAGATTTTGGCATACTTATAGAGCCAGCAGATATGAAAAAATATGATTTTTTAAAACTTCCTGCTACTGATACTTGGGGAGTTCTTATGAGAAAGGATACTCCTTTAACTGAGTTAAATACCGTAAAGCCTGAAGATTTATTAAATGTTCCATTGTTATGTTCTAGTCAGACTCTTGTGAATAATGAACTATCGGGATGGGCTGGTATTAATTTTGATAAATTAAATATAGTTACTACCTATAATTTGATTTATAATGCTTCTATTATGGTACAGGAAGGTGTTGGTTATGCACTTTGCTTAGATAAGCTTATAAATACTAGTGATAATAGCAATTTAATATTTAAACCTTTAGAGCCTGAATTAAAGGTAAATCTTGATATTGTTTGGAAAAAACATCAGGTGTTTTCTAAAGCAGCTAAGCTATTTTTAAGCGAAATACAAAAAGAAATTAGAAATACTCTTCATTAAATAATATAAACAGATATGACATCACTCTAAGATGCTATATCTGTTTATTGTTAATATAAATTTTTATAAGAAATAATGCTATGAACAATACCAAATATAATCATAATTCCAGTTGCTATATAGTTACTCATCCACAAAGATGCAAAAATCACGTTTATTTTACTATCGCCTCATTTATTCTATATATCTAAACACTATATCCATATTACTTAGTTTCTTATTAACTCTAACCTTATACTTAAAATTCTTACTTTCTATAAATATTAAAGTCATAGTTTCCCATAACAATACTGTTCCACCTGAATTTAATAGTGATGTAAGCAAAGATTCACCTTTAGAATTTTTAATAACATACCAACAAGATAAAAGAATTGCCGCAGCAATTATATAATAGCAAATTCTTATTACACCCATAAAACTCAATTTCTTCTCTCTAGCTAAAAATTCTCTATAAGAATTTATTATACTAACCTTAGATACTTCCTCTTTACTTTTATCCTTAACTTCTGCTGGCATATTTACTTCTAATTCAACATAAATCTTTCTCAACTTATATGGTACTCTCAAAATATACTCTTGAATCCATCCATCTAAATCAGCATTAATACTTCGATCTTTAACGTCTCTATAGTCAAATTCCCTAAATAGCTCTTCATAAGAATCAACCTTAATTGGTATTGTACATTTAACTTTTTCTTTTAAATTATCACTCATAATTTTTACTCCTAACTATCATATCTCCCCCTTCTTACATTTTTTCTTATTAGTATCACTTTTTATACATTTTTTTATTTATAAAATTTCATTATTAAATTTTTTATTAAGTCTATATATTTATTTATTAAATAAACAGCATTTTACTATATATAGCAATTTTATTTAAACACTAAAAATTTATCTAATTTATATGTTAATATATAATAAGTTAGATAAATTTAAGACTTATATTAAAATATTGAAATATAATTTAATTGATAAAAAATTATAGGAGAATTTAAATGAACATTGATAATTTAAAAATACGTAATGCAAAAATAGATGATATAGAAAAAATATTAGAAATTGAACATAATTCCTTTGCTAAAAATATTTGTGAAGATAAGCAAGTATTTATTGATAGAATCGAAACTTTTAATGAAGGTTTCTTAGTTGCCGAATATGAAAATGAGATAATTGGATATATTTGTTCTGAAATATGGCCATATAATGAAAATATTAAAGAAAGTAGCTTTTTGTTAAATCATTCAATTAAAGAAAGCCATAAAGCTAATGGTAATGAATTATATATATCATCTTTTGCTATTTCACCTAAAGCAAGAAAATATGGTATAGGAAAAATACTATTTAACTACTTAATTGATAATGTAAATAAATTAGTTTCAAATCCTAAATCTCTTTTATTAGTAGTAGCTGAAAATTGGATAACAGCTAGAAATATATATCTTAAGAAAGGTTTTATTGAAATCTGTATATTAAAAGATTTTTTTGATTATGGTAATATTGAGCCATTTAAAGCTGATGGTATAGTAATGAGAAAATTATTAAATTATAATTATACCCATGAAAAATAAAAGCAGTCACAAAATTTGTAACTGCTTTTATAACACCTATCCAATAATACCTTTTCTAATTCCCTCAATCTTAAGTCTATTTCCTACACTTCCTTCAACAATCATTGCTATTATATTATCTTTCTTAGTCGCTTTAGCAATATTTATTCCTAAAGCTCCCGCTAAGTTTATGAGCTTTTCCTTATTTAACTTTAACTTTGTTATATATGCTTTAGCTTCTTCCCTATTATTAAATTCCTTTAATTTTTCAATTTCAATAGTCCAATCATACTCTGTTACTGCTTCTTTTACAGCCTTATTTCTATGTTTATCTGATACTAAAAATGTACTCGTTCCATTTATTAGCTTGTCCAAATCTTCTTCTGTTAACTTTCCTATATACTTTATGGCTAAGTCCATAGCCTTTAAAACTTTACTATCAATCTTACTTCTCATCGATCCTATCCTTAAACTCCTTAACAACACTTTCAATTTCATTTACAATATTTTTCTTTGTAGGATTATCTGCTTTCTTTGCTATTGCAGGAATTAAATCTGCCATATCCATAAATTGAGAATTGTTTCTAATACTACTTTCAAATAATACATTGTATTTACCATTTAATATTTTATTTTTATCTGATACTCTACTTCTAAAATTAGACTCAAACTTAGTAAGCTCTTCTCCTTTAGCTATAGTAACCATATTCCCAACTACTCCTAATAACTGTGGTTTTATATCATAGCCCTTAAAGTTAAAGAACTTTATATCTTCATTAGTTTCACTTACAAGCTTTTCTATATGAGTTAATAATGACTCTATTCCTAAAGTTGATAAATAGTCAAACTTAGTAGGTATAAAATAATAATCACTAGCTATTATTGCACTTTGTGTAATTAAATCAAAGCTTGGTTGACAATCAATAAATACAAATTCATAATCTTCTTCTATTTCTTCAAGTCCTCTTTTTAAGGTATATAAACAATCTAATTTATTTCTTGCTAAACTTCTTTTAATTACTCCTCTTAACTGTACTGCCATTTCTAAGCTTATATCAAACAAATCTAAATGTGATGAAATTAGTCCTATAGGATTATTAGGACAATATTTTTTATTTACAGGTAAATCTTTAATGATAAAACTATTTATATTAGTTTCTCTATTATTTAATTTATCATCAAACCAATTTTTAATTGTTCTTGTTTCGCTATATTTATCAGCCCACTGATCTACAGCTATAAATGAAAATGTTAAACTTCCTTGCGGATCTAAATCAATTAATAATACTTTTCGTCCTTCTTTAGCTAACTTGGCTGCAATATTTGCTACAAATGTTGTTTTTCCAACTCCTCCCTTATAATTTACAACTGAAATTACCTTCAACTAACTTCCCCCTAAAAACTCTTACACATTATATTTATATTATCCTCATATGTATAAATTCATATTAAATAAGGCTGTAAAACCTGTAATTTTATCATTAGTATTCAATAAATTAAATTACCTAATAAATAAATTATCTACTTTACCAAAATTTATTATTTTAGCTGAAAGTTTTAAAAATTTATTTGAAATTGCTTTTCACCAAAACTCTTTCTTTTATTTTCTCACTCTTACTCAACTATTCTCACTTATACAAATTTGACCTTCTTTGACTTTAATTTTATAATGTACTTGTACAAAGAGATAAGAGAAGTAATTAAAAGATAATAAATAAACTTCTCAAAGCGAAAATTCAATTAAGCTTATTAAAAACTACTTTTGAAATTTCAAAAAAATATGATTAAAAAGGAGGTCTTTGTATGTTCGGTTTAGTACCTTTTAAATTTAATAATGGAGAAAATAACAGAGGATTAACTATCAATGACATGTTCAATGATTTCTTTAGTGATGATATGTTATCAGAATTTAAGTCTGGTGGAAGTTTCAAAACTGATATAAAAGAAACACCTGAAGAATATATTGTTCATGCTGAATTACCAGGTGTTAAAAAAGAAGATATAAATATTGATTATAATAACAATTATTTAACTATTTCTGCTACTAGAAATAATGAATACGAAGAAAAGAAAGATAATTACATTAGACGTGAAAGAAGCTACGGATCAGTTTCTAGAGGATTCTATATTAGTAATGTTGATAAAAACTTAATTAAAGCTAAATTTGATAATGGAGTTTTAAATATTGAGTTACCTAAAAAAGAAATCTCTTCAAACAATAATAATAGGATTTTGATAGAATAACCCAATTAATTAATTCTTGTAGAAAGAAGGTGGTACCAAAGTTTCATCAAAAAAGCAGTTGCATATTTACTTTGCAACTGCTTTTTTTCTCCCAATAATAAGCTCTATTTATTTTCGTTATATTTTATTACACACTCTTTACAAATACATGCTTTCCCTTTTAAGTTTTCTGGTATTTGTTCTCTTAATTCTTTAGGAACTTTAATATTTTCACACCAACATCCTCCATGAGATAATCCTTTTTCATATGCACAATTATTAGGCTTTCCACAAAGAGGACAAATATTTTTATTAACTTCCATTATTACCACCATTCTTTCCTTTTTAAAACATTCTTGAGTTTTTTATATTATATCCTAATTTTTTTATTTATTAAACTGAAAAACTTTTCTTGAATTTACTACTGCCATTTTTGAAGAAGCAAATGCAGCTATTGGTATAGATAAAACAAGTGCAATTCCTCCCGCTAGCCCTTGAATAATCTCAATTACTATAACATCAATATTAATTAATTGCATATATGGTAGATTATACATAAAATAAATAACAACTATATTAATACTACTTCCTGTAAATGCTAATATTAATGTATTTGTCATTGTTCCCATTACATCTCTTCCAATGTTCATTCCTGATTTAAATAACTGTGAGCTAGTTAACTTATTATTTATTTCATTCATTTCAAATATAGAAGATGTTATAGACATAGTAGTATCCATTATTGCTCCTAATGAGGCAATAATTATTCCTGCAAATAAAAGTTCCTTTACTCTTAAAGAAGTATTTTGTGCAACAAATAATAAATCTTGAGCCTCATTTGTATTAAAACTTGAAATATTAGTTATAACCCCAAATAAATAAGCTAATACTCCTGCAATAGCAGTACATAAAATACAACTTAAACATGCAACTACTGTTTTCTTACTAAATCCATTAAGGGATAACATAGTAACTCCAGTTGATAATATTACTATAACTATTGATGCTATTATTGGATTAATACCCCTTATTATTAAAGGAATAAATAAAAATATTACACATACCATAGTAACTGCTAAAGAAAATATTGATTTTATTCCTTTTAATCCTCCTATAAATATTACAATAAGCATAAATATAAATACTAAAGTATAAATTGCAGTTTCTCTACTATAATTCACAATAACAGTTGTAATAAAATTATCATAACTTGAAATTATATATTTTGTTCCAACCTTTGCTGGTTTATTATCAACTCTACCTATAAAGTTATTTACAGAAACTATTTCATCTTTTCTTTCTCCACTTATAATCTTAAGCTCTAAGTTTTGTTTACCTATATTGATATACGGAAAATCTGGGTCTGGCTCTAGCTCTTCAGAAATTATGTTTATAACCTCTGCTTTTGCATATTCAATTCCTACAGGTCTATCTTCTGGTTTGTTATAACTTAAGGTTTTATTAAATATAATCAAAAATATAAAAAGCGATGCTATTGATATTATCCAAATTATGTTCTTCTTATTTATTTTAAAATTTTCTTTTTTTAATTTAACCATAAGTAAATTCCTCTTTACTATTAAATTTATTTAATTTCTCTTCTTTTTATATAATTATAGTTAATTTAAATTTAGCTAGTTATTTTAATAACTCCATCCTTAACATTTAATTTCCCATAGTTGTCCTTTGTAGATAAAGTAGTTTTATCACTATCACCATTTACAGTTGCAAAAACGGCCTCTTCAATTTCAATAATAAGTTTATCACTTGGAATAACAGAATCTTTAAGCTTAAATACTAATTGAAATGGTATATCTTTTTTATCAACTTCAAATCCACTCTTAACATACGCATTTTTTCCTGCAGTAGTATCTAAATACATAGCTTTTATTACTCCATCTTTATTTGCCACATCTTTATTAAAGGTCCATTGTGGAATTTTATAAGAAGGTACACCATCTCTCTCTGGATCATAGTCATTATATGTTTCCATTGTACCTATATTAATTCCAACAAACTCTAGCTTATTATTATTAAACTTTATTGATACACTTGCAGCAGGATATTCATTGTCAGGTAAACTACTTAATACTGCTGGTATAATAATTTCATCTTTATTAGTTACAGAAATTTTTTCATTAGGAACTTTTAATGTTAATGTAGGTGCTTTTGTATTATTAAAAATCACTATACATATTCCTAAAATTAATAATAAAATTCCTCCACCTATCCATAGTTTTTTACTTTCTTTTATCCTCATAAATTTATCCACTCCCTCTATTTATTTTCTCATCTATATGCATATAATACATTATTTGACTAACTGCTTCATTGAGGTTAATGTTAAATATAGGTAATAAAAATTTAACATTAATAACTAAAAAAGTATTACAAAATAGATACTTAAATCCTTTTGTAATACTTTCTTTTACATTGTTAAATTATTTACTTAAATATTATTTTGATAAAACTTTGAATTCTTTACCTGATACATAATTATCAACTATATCTATAGCATCTCTTGTATTAATTCTTCCATCAGCGCTTACATTTATAGTTATCATATTTTTATTATCTAAATTTGATTTTCTTAACCAAGTGCTTACTGCTAATAAAGCATCTTGTGCATCTATTCCATCATTATTAATATCACCAAATATTACTGATTCAGCTTGTTCTTTACCTTCTGTTAATGTATAGCCATTTATATTAGATAAACTTTCCAAAGTAGTCTCTTCTGATACTAATGCAACATAAGTTACCTTTCCTGTTTTGTCTGTAAATTCTGGACTATAGTAGAAAATATCTTCACCAAACTTAATATTTGTTGTATTTTCTACTAATGTAAATTCTGCTGCAACAGCCTTCATATTTTCAGGAATTACATCAACTCCTTCTGATACATAAAGCTCTCTTGCACTTACTTGTGCTAATTCTTTTTCTACAAAAGTAATAGTACTCTTAGCATTTTTAGTATTGTATTCTATATCAATATCATCTTCGCATCTTAATACTAAGTCAGACATCGTAATATAAGTTTTATCATCTTTAGATTTATCTTCTTTTAAAGCAACTGTTAATGTAACTGCATTTTTATCTCCTGCTGTATTATTAACAAAAATAGGTTCATCATCTAAGTTTGCAAGAGCAACACGTAATTTTCCATCAACAACATTATAATCCCAGTTATTTGCCTTAATAACCTTGTTATTTAACTGAACTTCTTTAACTTCTAAGTCTTCTGGAATATTGAATTCCATTTCTGCAGCTCGTATTACAGAGTCTGTTGGTAATTCATTAACTATAACTGGAACCTTAAATTCAACACCTGATTTACCTTCAACATTTTCAACATCTGACATACTAACTGTATAAGGACTTTCTTCTAAATCTCTAACAACAGTTAAAGTATCATATAAATATTTATCTGTTGTTATAGTATCTGTTGTAGTATCATACTTAAACATATATGTGTTTAGTGTAAATTCATTTTCAGAAACTTCTACTTCAACAATTACTTGTTCCTTCTTAACATCACTGCCTGTATCAGTTGAATTTACATCTAAAAATGAATATCCTGGTGCAAGTAAATCTCCATCCCCTACTGTATAATTCTTTTTAGAGTACCACTTTAATCCACCAGCATGTCCTCCAACCATATATAATGGTACATTATCTGGATCTTCTACTGATCCATCCTCATTTGTTATTACTTCTGCCTTATATCCATTTTCATCAACAAATCCTCTTGAGTAAACATGGTCATGTCCTTGCATAACTACATCAACATCTAATTCTGTAAATATTGGAGCCCAATATTTTCTTGCTTCTATTATATCTGAATCAGTAATGTGAGATGCACCTGTATATATTGATTTATGGAAACCAACAAATGTCCATTGCCCTCTTTCCTTTGCATCTTTAACTACTGATTCTAAATATTCTTTTTGTTCTAATCTTGCATCAGCATCATATCTTGCAGCTTCTAAATTTAACATTATAAATGTTGCTGGACCGTAATCATAAGAATATACTATATTACCTGCTTCTGCTGGTGCATTAATATGTCTAGTTAATGAATTGTTATCATGATTACCTTGTACTACAGAAACTAAATTATTTGCAAACATATCTTGTCCACCTGTAGGGAAAGCTCCATCATTATTAAATAACAACTCCCATTGAGTTTCACTTGTTGCCTTATCTGTTGTATCTCCTGCTAAGTATACAAAATCTAAATCTTCAATTTTATTTACTTCTGCCAATGTAGCTCCTAAAGCTTTTGCATTAGTTTCATTTGATACTTGAGTATCTGCAATATATGCAAATTTAATAGTTTCTTTACTTCCTATTGCAGGTGCAGTCTTAAATTTACCACTAAAAGTGCTTTCTCCTGTACCTACTGTATATTCATATTGTGTATTAGGTTCTAAATTATTTACTGATATTTTATGAAAATATTTATCCGCATTTCCTATTGAGTTTTCACCAAGTACAGTTATTTTTTCACTGTCACCAACTTTATTTAATACAACCTTAGTTTCTAAATCTGAATTTATTGTTGTATAAGTAAAATTAACTTCTGTTGATGGATTTTCGCCCATATGAACATTTACTTGCTTTGGCATTGAATTTTCTTTTTCATTAATTACTTCTTCAAAAACTTCATCTTCTTCCTGAGAAACTTCAATAATTGCTTCATTGTTTAAGTCTACATTTAATGCATATGCATTACTAATGCCACCTAACATTGTTACAGACATGGCCATAGCTATGGATAATGTTATAGTTTTATTTCTTTTAATCATAAATATTTTCCCCCTATAATCTATATGGTATATTTTGTTTACACAATAGATATTATTCTATCCACGTTAGAAATTTATTAAATAACTGTTAGTATTTGTTAAATATAGGTTTATTTTTTCTTTACATAAAAAATACCTCTTAGCTTTTTATCACTAAGAGGTATCTTTATATTATTAAATCTTTACTGCTTCTCTACTAACAATGCCTTTACTTTTTATATCATTTATATCAAATATATTATTACTTAAAATTTCATTTGTAACATCTCTATATTCCTTTGTACTTTTGCACTTTGGATCATATAAAGATATTGGTAGCCCATTTGTTTGACTTTTTACTATTATGCTACTTTGATGTATTTCTGTATCAAAAATCTTATATTGATAAGATGCCTTTATATCTTCTCTAAAGCTTTCACTTAACTTCGTTCTTGAATCTACTCTTGTTAATAAAATTCCTTCAACTTTTAATTTCTTATTAAATGTCTTTTGAATTATTTTTATTGTTTTTGATAAATTTATAAGTCCTTGCATATTAAATAAAGATGGTTCCATTGGTATTATTAAACTATCACTTGCAACTAATGCATTAATAGTAGTGATAGATTGACTCGGAGGACAATCTATTAATATAAAATCATAATCATCTTTTAAATTTTCTTCTTCTATTAATTTTCTTAATATTCTTTTACAATTTCTTATCTTTACTAAAGATAAATCAGCATTACTAACTGCTGAATTACTAGGAATTATATCTAATCCATCTAATGTTACACATTTTTTTATTGTTTTTCTTAAAGACTTTTTCCCCCTAAGGCAATTAAGTAATGAGTCATTATCTGGTTTAAATCCTATACTTGTTGTTAAATTTGCTTGATAATCATTGTCTATTACCAATACTTTATAACCTGAATTAACTAATTCTGCTGCTATGTTTACTACTGTTGTAGTTTTAGCACATCCTCCCTTTTGATTCCAAACACTAATAACTTTCATCTCTTTCTCCCCTAACCCTCATACCATTTTGTTTATTTTTTATTTTTTCTTACTATAGTTCCGTAATATACAATATTTTGGTGACTTAACTATATAGCACTTATATTATACCATATTTTAGGATTAATTGTAATATTTTTACATTAGAATTTTAAAAATTTCGTTTTGATGTTATGTTTAATAAGTCTTAAAATTTTATTAAGTATAAATAATAACAATATAAGCTCCAGTAACATAAAAATAAATATGCTATAAAAGACCACCATACTAAAAAGTATGGTGGTCTTTATTCATTCTTTTAAATGTTTCACTAATATAAAATTTAATTAATTATACTAATATCTACTTAATCTTCTTTAAACATAGAAACTTTATTCTCTTCAATAATCTTAGATGTATCACTTTCCATAACATAAAAAGTTCCTTCAAAGTTAACTAATTGTTGTATATCATTTTTAAATGTCATCTTATCATAAATTCTATTTCCTGATAAAATACTACAATTAAATGTTGGTTCAGTTAAAATTCCATCTACAGATATATCCTTAGCTTTAACTATAATTTCTTTATCTATCTTATTTTCAATACATAAATTTAAATTTATTTCATCTTCTTCATTACGACTCATTCTAATAAAATAAATTCTTGCTTTATCTGTATCTATTATTATATCTCCATCAACTTCATCTTCATTATTAATACTTTCATTTTCAACTAAAGTACTATCTTTTTCTGCAACCTCTTCTTCTGAAGTTTCTTTTATTTCTTCTACAACTTCTTCTTCCTCTTGTTTATCATTATTTATTGGTGTAATTCCAGTAAACTCTTGTAATGTCTTATCATCACTTAAAACTTCTTTAAGTTTACTTAATTCCTTATTACATTTACTATAACAAGTATTTAATTCATCCCTTACCCCTTCATTTTCTAAATATAAATCAAGGGAATTATTATAAATTTCTATTAATGCATCTAAAGAATATGGGAAATCCTTATTTTCTTCTACTGTATTTTTAACAATTGTATATTCACCTTTATAATAATCATCTAAATTTTTCCCAAGGTTTAATAATGTTGTTTCTAATTCACTTCTTGCATTATTAAGAAATTCTACATCTAATCTTTCTTTACTATATGTGCTTAATAAATGTTCATCAATAGTATATCTTGAAGCTAAATTAAACATCTCATCTAATAATTCACTAGTTACTCCAAAACATTCTTCAACTTTAAATTCTTTTTTAACTGATTTATTTTTATTTCTACTAAATAATCCCATAGTAAATACTCCTTTGTTTTTATAATATCTACTTTAAACTATACTACATTAATTATTGTTTTGTCAGTTATTTATCATTTCACGTATTATGCTTGTATCATATTTTGCATCTAGTATATCTGTTGTTTCATCTGAATTTTCCATTACTATTATGGTAATATCATTTTTAGGATTATATTCTGTATTTGAGTTAAATCCATCTATTACTCCACTATGCCTTATAATGCCATCATTAATAAAAAGACCATAACCATAACCATCAACAGGAGTAATCATTTGTTCATATGATTCCTTTGATAAAATATTACCTTTATGTAACATTCTATTCCACCTAAACATATCATACACATTTGCATAAATATTACCTGCTGCATAAGTAAAGTCAGGATTAGCTTCTATTTCTCCTGATACATCACTTCCATGTCCTTTAGCATCTGATTCAACTGTCTTCATACTACTAGTTATCATTTTACATGGTTTAAATATATTTTGTTCTACATACTCTTCAAATGATAATCCACTAGCTTGTTCGATAATTAATCCAAGTAGATAATAATTGGTATTACAATAATCATAACATTCTCCTGGTTCAAAACATAAGTCAGTTAAATATAAACTTTTTAATATTGTATCTTCTGACCATCTTTCATCCTCAACATACTTATCAAAATAAGCATCATTTTCATAATCCTTTAGAATACTTAAACATTCTTCTGATTTCATAAATAAATCTATCTCATTAAGATAATCTGGAATACCTGATCTCATTTGTAATAACTGTTTTACTGTAATCTTGTTTGCATACTGATATTTTGGAAAATATTTATCTATTGTATCATCAAGATTTATTTTCTTTTCCTCTACTAATTGCATTATTGCTGCTGCTGTAAATTGTTTTGTATTTGAGGCAATAGCAAATCGTGTTGTTAGTTTATTTTCTCTATTTTCATCATAATCTGCATATCCATATGCTTTAGCAAATTTAATTTCATCCCCTTGTGCAACAAGTGCTACTCCTTGAAATCTTTTGTTAGCATATTCTTCATCTAAAAATGCTTCTACATCTTCATATCCTGATTTCACAATTTTTTCTACATCATCATATCCTTCATCTTCAGAAGTTTCTTCAACTTCATCTACATTATCATTTATATCACTAGTATTTACTTCTACCTTTTCACCCTTCTCTTCTTCATTAGATTTTTCCTGTATGCTTGATACTGCTGGATTTTCTGTAGCCTTTGTATCACAACCTGATAAAGTTACTACACAACTAATAGTAAGTGCAGTCATCAACAATATATATTTTTTCTTCATAAATTTCCCCACCATTTTTATATTTTACTACTGATTATTGATAATAAAATTTTCATTAATTTATTCCTAATAAATTATATCTAGTAGTTACTATCTTATTATACTACTATTATACATAATTTTTTTATAAATTTAATTGGTATTTTTTTATTATGTTATAAATTTAGTAATTTATAATCTCCATACTGTAGCTTTAAAATAAACATCTCTTTTTAAGCAATTTAATTAATATTTATGAATAAATATTATATATAGTTAATTGCGTAAGGAGATGATATAAATGACATTAGACGAATTAGTTGTAGGAAAAAGTGCCACAATTGTAAACGTAGGTGGATATGGTTCATTAAGAAATCACCTTCTTGATATGGGTCTTACCCCGGGAACACAGGTTTCACTTATAAAAACAGCTCCTATGGGTGATCCTATTGAATTGCGTTTACGTGGATATGAACTTACATTAAGACTTGAAGAAGCTTCTAAAATAGAAATTACTGATATTCATGATACAAATCATATCAAAAGCTTTAAAGAAAGAATTGAAGATATCCCCCATCCGCAAGTTGGTGAAATGGGAATTTATCATGTAAATAAAAAAGGCGATGAATTATCTGCTGGTGATCCTTTAAGCTTTGGCTTAATTGGAAATCAAAATTGTGGAAAAACTACACTTTTTAATCAATTAACTGGAAGTAATCAACATGTAGGTAATTTTCCTGGTGTAACAGTTGATAGAAAAGATGGTATTATTAGAAACCATCCTGAAGCTACAGTTACAGATCTTCCTGGAATCTACTCTCTTTCTCCCTATACCGATGAAGAAATAGTTACTAGAGATTTTATCATTAATAATAAACCTAGAGGTATTATAAATATTATTGATGCAACTAATATTGAACGTAATCTTTATTTAACTATGCAATTAATTGAAATGGATCTTCCTCTCGTTATTGCACTTAATATGATGGATGAAGTTCAAGAAAATGGTGGAACAATTAACATTAATTTATTAGAACAAACTCTTGGTGTTCCTGTTGTCCCAATATCTGCATCTAAAAACATGGGAATTAATGAATTAATTGAACACGCTATACATGTTGCCCGTTACGATGAATGTCCAGGTAGATTAGATTTTTGTGATGAAACTGCCTCCTTAGAGCAAGCTGCCATTCATAGATGTATTCACGCAATATTACATTTAATTGAGGATCATGCTAATAATGCAAAAATTCCTGCAAGATTTGCTGCTACAAAACTTGTTGAAGGTGATCCTATCATTTTAAAAGCACTTAATCTAGATGATAATGAAAAGCAATTGCTTGAACATATTATTATTGAGATGGAAAATGAAACTGGAAAAGACAGACAAGCTTCTCTTGCTGATATGCGCTTTACTTTTATTACTAATGTATGTGATAACACAGTTATAAAGCCATTAGAAAGTAAATCTCATATGCGTAGTGTTAAAATTGATAATATACTTACTGGAAAATATACAGCTATTCCATCTTTTATAGCTATTATGTCTCTAGTTTTTTATCTTACATTTAATGTAATTGGCGCTACATTATCTGATTTATTAACACTTGGAATTCAGTGGTTCACTGATGTTTGTAACAATGCATTAACCTCTTACGGGCTTAATGAAGTAGTACGCTCTCTTGTAATTGACGGTATTTTTGGTGGAGTTGGAAGTGTACTTAGTTTTTTACCTATTATAGTTGTCTTATTTTTCTTTTTATCTATATTAGAAGATAGCGGATATATGGCAAGAATTGCTTTTGTTATGGATAAACTCCTTAGAAAAATTGGACTTTCTGGTAGAAGTTTTGTACCTCTTCTTATTGGATTTGGCTGCTCTGTTCCTGCAATTATGGCTACTAGGACACTTTCATCTGAGCGTGACCGTAAAATGACAATGTTATTAATTCCATTTATGAGCTGCTCTGCAAAACTTCCAATTTATGCACTATTTACTTATGCATTTTTTCCTAAACATCGTGCTTTAGTTATGGTAATTTTATATTTTTCTGGAATCATTGTTGGAATTTTATTTTCTTTACTTCTTAAAAATAGTGCCTTTAAAGGAGAGCCAATACCTTTTGTAATGGAATTACCAAACTATAGATTTCCTAGTCCTAAAAGTGTAGGTCAATTAATATGGAGTAAAGCAAAAGACTTTATAACAAAAGCATTTACTATTATTTTTATAGCAACTATTATTATTTGGTTTTTACAAACCTTTGATTCAAAATTAAATGTAGTAAGTGATTCTAAGTTTAGTTTATTAGCATCAATTGGTGGATTTATATCACCTTTATTTACTCCTCTAGGCTTTGGAGACTGGAGAATATCAACTGCATTAATTACTGGCTTCACTGCAAAAGAAAGTGTAGTTAGTACATTAACAGTATTATTAGGTGGTGATACATCTACTTTATCTACTTTATTTACACCATTTACAGCATTTGTATTTTTAATATTTACATTATTATATACTCCTTGTGTTGCTGCAATAGCTTGTATAAAAAGAGAGTTAGGTTCTAAAAAAGCTGCTATCGGTATAGTTATAATGCAATGCTGTATAGCTTGGCTTGTATCATTCTTAGTACGTATAGTAGGAATACTTTTGGGTTTTGCATAAAAAATAAAGCAGTTACTAAATTTAATGTTGTAACTGCTTTTCATTACTTTTAACTTAATCCTTTGTTACTACCTGGAATATTTATATCTTCACCTTCAAGCTTTTCATGAGCAATTTCCTCTATATCTATTAATCTTTGCTCTTGCTGTATTTCCTTATAAAACTCATCCTTATTTTTATTTTTTTTACTCACAAATAACACCTCTAATATAACTTTCTCTTTTATTTACTTTAATATAATTTTTATTATTTGCTATTTGGGAAATATTATTTATAGTACTAAAACTTCTTCATTGTTAATAAAATATTTATCATTATTAGAATACCTTTTTATTTTTAAGTATACTACAATTTTATATACTAATTATCTTTCATATATTGTATCGATACATTGGTATAATTATTTTATTTATTGTATTTTATTACTATAAATTTTTTTTGGGGGTTATCATGTCAAACAAAAATACTAATACTAGAGATATTACTAAAATTGCAATAATGGCTGCTCTTGTTTTTGTAGCAACGTATTTAATTAAAATTCCTTCTTTAAATGGCTATGTTCATTTAGGAGATTCAATGATTTTTATAGCTGTATTACTTTTAGGAAGTAAAAAAGGTGCTTTAGCTGGCGGTTTAGGGGCTGCTTTATGTGACTTATTAAGTGGTTATATGCAATATATTATTCCTACATTTTTTATTAAATTAATTATGGCTTTAATTATGGGAGTTATTGCAGAAAAACTAATTACTAAAACAAAATTTAGCTGGATTATTGGTGCCATCATCGGTGGTGCATTCCAAGTATTTGGATATGCCTTGGTAGAAACAATACTGTATGGCTTTGCTGGTGCAATTGCTTCTGTTCCAGGAAACATTATTCAATCTGTATCTGGCGTTATTATAGCTACAGTTTTAGTTATTATACTTGAAAAATCTCATGTGTTAAAAAAATTAAAAAATGTATAACTTATATATAAAAATGCTGTGCAAACATCTTATGCTTGTACAGCATTTATTTTTTATATGAAGTGATTATCAAAATAACATTTTCTAACACTTTACATATTTAAACTACTTCTATCATATCCACTTGAAATGTATATAATTTAATGATAAAGTTTATTTACAGATGTATATACACAATCGAAAGGGGTAAAAAAATGAAAAGATTAAAAGAATACTTAAATCATATTTTTATTGATGGATTAAGCGGTATGGCATTAGGGTTATTTTCAACCTTAATAATAGGAACAATAATACAACAAATAGGTAATCTTATTCCTGGAAATATAGGAGATATTATTTATCTTTTAGGCAAGATTGCTGCATCTACTACTTGTGCTGGTATAGGTGTAGGTATTGCTTATAAATTTAAAGAAAGCCCACTTGTAGTTATATCTGGAGCTGTAGCTGGTATGATTGGTGGGTTTGCAACTAAAATTCTTGCAGGAAGTATAATGACCGATACTGGTGCAATATTACTTGCAGGTCCTGGTGAACCCCTGGGAGCTTTTATTGCTGCTATAGTTGCTATAGAAATTGGACATGTTGTTTCTGGCAAGACAAAGGTCGATATAATTATTACTCCACTAGTTAGTATTGCTTCAGGTGCTTTAGTTGGATTACTTCTTAGTCCTCCAATATCAAACTTTATGACTTGGCTTGGAAATATTATAATGTTAGCAACAGAGCAACAACCTTTTATTATGGGAATGCTTGTTTCTGTAATAATGGGAATATTACTTACTCTTCCAATAAGTTCAGCTGCTATTGGTGTTATTTTAGGACTTAATGGAATAACTGCAGGTGCTGCTGTTGTTGGATGTTGTTGTCAAATGGTTGGGTTTTCAGTTGCAAGTTATAGAGAAAATAAAATTGGTGGATTACTAGCTCAAGGTATTGGAACATCAATGCTTCAAATACCTAACATAATAAAAAAACCTGTTATCTGGTTACCAGCTATTATTTCTAGCGCTATTTTAGGACCAATTTCTACAACAGTTTTTGGTATGACTAATAATGCAACTGGATCTGGTATGGGATCAGCAGGATTTGTTGGTCAAATAATGGCATATCAAACTATGATAGAAACTACTGCACCAAGTATAGTTATATTACAAATTCTTTTAATGCATTTCATACTTCCAGCCATATTAACTCTGGCAGTATCTGAATTTATGCGTAAAAGAGAGTTCATAAAATTTGGTGATATGGCATTAGACTTATAAAGAAGAGAAGTGTGGTATATTTACTCAAGTAATATAACACACTTCTCTTCATCATGGTTATTAGTGATTATTTCTTTAATTCTATTACGTTTTGGATTAATGCTTTACATCTACCGCAAGCTGTTCCTGCTCCAGTTATTTCTCCAACTTCTTCAACTGTTTCAGCTCCATTTTTAACAGCATTAACAACATCTTCTAAAGAAGTATTTTTACATCCACATACAGATGCTAATATTTTTTCAATTTCACCTGCACATCTACCACATCCAGTAGCTGCACCTGTCATTTCCTTTATTTCATCTAATGTACGTGCCCCTTGAATCATTGCTTTTCTTATAGTTATGTAATCAACATTTTTACAGTGACAAATTATTTTATTTCCAGCCATATTATTTCCTCCTATTTATATACTATGTGTATAATTTTATATCTTTTCTCATATATTCTATAATCATACATTATATTATTCAATATTTATTTTTAAATAATACTATTTAACCGTATATTATTATTTAATATTATCTATCTATATTTCCTTATATTCCAGCTAAAGAGTGTTATTATTTAATATTAAATATACTTTATCTGTAACATCTTTACCACATCCAATTAAAATATTACCAATAAAATTAGTAATTATATAAACAAATTCAAAAAAATCCGTAATAGCTTTTACAACTATTACGGAATATATATTTATTACTAGAACCCAAATGGAATTCCAAATGCGAAGAATCCTAATAAAAGAATTGTCCATCCGATTAAGAAGCTTACTGAATAAGGCATCATTAATCTTATCATATCTCCAATTGTGTATTCTGGCTTGTACTTTCTCATAAATACTAAGATAATACCTGCATAAGACATTAATGGAGTTATTATATTAGTTGATGAGTCTGCAACTCTATAAGCAGCAGCAACAACTTCTGGTGTCATATTTGAATTTACTTGATATAACATTGGTAAGAATATTGGTCCAAGTAACATCCATTTTGAAGTTAATCCACCAACAAAAAGATTAATTACAGCTGTTATTAATATAAATCCGATTATTAAAAGTATTGGGAATTCTGATAAGTTCATTGACTTTAATAAGTTTCCACCTAAGTATGTAATATACGTTCCAAGTCCACTCTTAGATAATAATGCTAAGAAGTTGTATGAGAAGAATGTTAAAACAAGTACTGATCCCATTGTTCCCATTTGCTTTGACATACCTTTAACTACATCATTAGCAGTCTTGAACTTTCCAACTTTCATACCATAGAATACACCTGGCATAAAGAATAAGAATGTTATTATTAATATAATATTATCCATAAATGGTGTTACTTTTGAACCATCTTCAGCTATATATGTTGCTAAAGGTCCGAAGTATAATCCTACTACACATAATGCTGCAATTAAGAATCCTAAACCTGCAAATTTAAGAGCTTTATTTTCAACTGGTTTAACTGTAAAGTCATCTAAATTCATATCTTCTGGAATTACATAACTTTCTTTTTCAAGTCTTGGCTTAATTATCTTTATAGTTACAAAAGCACCTATAGCTGCTAATAAGAAAGTAGAAGCAACTACAAAGTAATAATGCATTGTTGCTGGATTTAAAGCTTGTCCTGCTGCATTAGCAAAAGGAATACCTTGTCCTTCAGCAAATATCTTTGCATTGTTACCAATAATAATATCTATTGGTGTAGCTGGTATTAAGTTTGCACTAAATCCTGCTGATACCCCAGCAAAAGCAGCTGCCATACCAATAAGTGGGTTTTTCTTTAACCCTGCATATAATAAACCTGCTAAAGGTATTAAAATTACATAACCTGCATCAGTAGCTATACTACTCATTATTCCTAAAAATACTAATACTATTGGAAGCATTTTATCAGAAACTTTTAATCCAACCTTTTTAATTAATGTAGATAAAAGACCTGATTCTTCTGCAAGACCAACTCCTAGCATAACAACAAGAATTGTACCTAATACTCCTCCACCATATGCTAACCAGTTGTTAAGTAATGCATTTGAAAATATCCATTGAATATTTTCTGAATCAAACATATTTAAAATAGTGTGTGTTGTATAACTACCATCACCATTCATAACATCAAATGTTTTTCCTCCTAAGAAGAAAGTTGCAGCTAATACAACAACATAAAATATTGCAAATATAATAACTGGATCTGGTATTTTCTTCCCTATTTTCTCAATTAGAGAAACTTTTTTCTTCTCTTGTAAATCAATGATTTTTTCTTCTTTTCTCTGTTCCATTTTATCCCCCTAAGTAAAATATTATTTTAAAATTTTTTGTATTTTTTAAACAAAAATCGACATACCTTTTTAGAGTAAAACTTCTGTTTTTTTAATTTTATAGTTAATTTACTATTATTTTACTATACAATTATTAATTTATCAACCTTTTTCATGTTTTTTTTGCAAACTTATTTATAAATTCTTTTATATATTTAAATTTTAATAATCCATTCCCATATTTTTAACATCTATATTACTATTTATTCCATATTTTACTGTTATTATTTATATTTTATTACATTTTATTGAATTTTATGGAATATTATAGGGTGAAATCTGTTTTTCCACAAAAAACTCATGTCCATAAACAATTAATTCACAGAATAATTTTGTTATTAAATTTCATTATTAATATAAAGAAATTTATCAATATTTAAATTTATAAATATCAAAATTTATTTATCAAAGCACTTAATTTTTTAAATAAATTTTTAAAGAAATTACTTTTAGATAAAATATCTGTATTAAACAAACAGGATACCACGAAGATTAAATCCTCTTGGTATCCTGTTTATTCTTTATAAAAAAATTATAATTTTTTAATCATTACTTAATCTATAAATGTAACTACTTCCTCTAATGGTTTACGTGGTGGTGAATTTGGTGTATCATCTTCTGAAACTCCAAGAGATATCATTGCCATTAAGTTATAGCCTTCCTTATTAAAGCTAATAAGTTCCTCAATTTCGCTCTTTGAATGAGTTGGCCCTGTCATATAGCAAGTGCCATAACCAAGTTCTGTTGCTGCTAATAAAAAGTTTTCTATAGCTGCTCCAATTCCTTGAGCTGCTGAATTAGGAAATCTTAATTCATTAATAACATCTTCACTAGCATTATTATCTCTAAGAATTGTTTCTTCTACCATATAATATTCCTTTGAATATACAACAATTACTACAGGCGCATTTTTAAAACATGTATAATACGGCAATACACTCATCATTTGTTTTCTTTGTTTTTCTTCTTTAGCTATGTCTGCTAAATGAATATGATTCTTTGTAACTATATTTCCTATTTCATTTATTAAATCTTTATTTTGTATTACAACAAAATGCCATGTTTGCTGATTTTTTGGCGATGGTGCATGTGTTGCTGCATCTAACATTTTAATAATATCTTCTTTAGGAACATTTATCTCTTTAAATTTTCTAACACTCTTTCTTTGGTATATAAAATCTAAACTCTTCATTTGCTTTCCTCTCCCTAACTTATATAGTTTTTAATCTATTGAATTATATTATATATTAAAAACTATATAATTAACTAATACAATTTATAATATAAAAATTTATAAATATTTCTTAATAATTCCCAAATAAGATTATTTTGCTTAAAATATTTTTAAAATTTTTTAAATTTGGCTATTACATACCAATAAGGTTAATATTCTCACTATGAATTTTGTATTATCACTGTTACATTTTTGACCTTCTTTTACTTTAATCATATAATATAGTTGTACAAAGAGATAAGGAAAGTACAAAAAATAAACCAAATGAAAATTTATAGATTAATTCAAATAAAACATCTTTTTGTAATAAAAGATGTAAGTTCGATTAACTAAATTAAAATTTGGAATTTCATTTAAGGAGGTCTTTGTATGTTTGGTTTAGTACCTTTTAAATTTAGCAATGGAGAAAATTACAAAGGAGTATCATTAAATGACATGATTCAAGACTTCTTTAATGATGATATTACATCACCATTTAATAGTAGTTCAAGTTTCAAGACAGATATTAAAGAGACACCTGAAGAGTATATTATTCATGCTGAATTACCAGGAGTTGAGAAAAAAGATATAAATATTGATTATAGCAATAATTATTTAACTATATCTGCTGTAAGAAACAATGAAAATGAAGAAAAAGCAAATAACTTTATAAGGAAGGAAAGACATTATGGTAAAATTTCAAGGGAATTTTATATTGATAATGTAGATAAAAATAAAATTCAAGCAAAATTTGAAAATGGTGTTTTAAATATTAAACTTCCAAAGAAGGAGCACATTGCAAATAGTGATAGCAGAATTTTAATTGAATAATTTATAATTTAAATCCTGTAGTTTACTAAATTTTATTAACTGTTGTTTTTAAATTTAAAAATTAAATTAAAATAAATGAAAGAGAGTGATTTTATGACATTATTTACAAACAACAAACATCAAAACTATAGATTTGAGTATAAAAAGGACCATATTTTAATTGATAAATTCTATAACACAACTAATAAATATGCACCTTATACTTCTATACTTTCAAGAACTGACTTGACTGAAGATGAATTTAATAAAATTTGTGAAGATTGGTATGCTAGAAAAATGAGAGAAGAAGCTGCAAGGGCTGCACATAAACACGTTAGCTAATAATTAGTATTCTTATATTTGAATAATAAATAAATAAAAACTGCCGTAAAACCCTTTAGTTTTATGGCAGTTTTTATTATCTAGTTTTCTTTTAAACTAATCTTTTTTTCTTTTAAAAATTGCAACTCCGGCTGCAGTTAATAATCCTCCTATTGCAGCTATAACACCTGTTCCTACAACTGCACCAGTTTGTGGTAAATTCTCTGTTGGTTTATTTGGCTTTTCAGAAGTTTCTGGTTTTGATGTCTCTGGCCTTACTGGCGTCTCTGGTATTTCTGGAACTTCAGGGGTTTCTGGAACTTCAGGACTTTCTGGAACTTCTGGTATTTCTGGAATTTCTGGGACTTCTGGCGTTTCCACTGAATCTATAAATGCCTTTGTCTTTTCTATTAAATCCTCATATGCTAATACTTTTTCATCTTCAGTAGCCATATCTGAAGCTAGTTTTTCCTTTATGTTTGCTAAACTTTCTTCTAAAGCAATTCTTTCCTCAGTTACTTTTTCACTTTTTAATGCTTCTTCAGCTGTAGCTATGGCACTATTAATTTTTTCCATTATTGAATCTAAAGATACAAACGTAGGCTTAATTTCAAATATTTCTGGTCTTCCAGCATCACTTTCCCATACTAACTTAACAGCTACTATATTTCTTGGATTTTCTAAATGTAACTCTTTTAATGCTTCATCTAAAATTCCAAGTTCTATTGTTTCACCATTAATTGTTTCTGCAATAACTTTTGCTCCTGATATATTATCTGCACCTTGAACCACTGTAACCTTTGAAGTTAATTTACCATCAAATATTCTATAAGTTAAAGTGTCTCCTGCTACTATATCTCTAGTAGGTATATAAGCTGTATTTAAGTCATTATCTCTTATATTTTCAGTTCTATCTACATAAGTTCCGCTTGCTGTTGCACTTGTCTTATATTCTTTTTCTGTTGTATTTACAGCAATCATTCTAACTCTTGTCCATGGAAACTCTTCATTTCTATCTGAAATAACTCTCACATATCTTACATTTATGTCTAAGTCTTTAATTAAAGTTTCTGGTCCTGTGATTACTCCTACCTTAGTCCAGTTTTCTCCATCTACTGAATACTCTACATCTCCTGAAAGTATATCAGCTCCTGGTCCTTGAACTATTCTAATATCTCTTACATGCTTAACCTTTCCATAATCTAATTGAACAAATTCTCCTTCAAATATATCGTCTGAACACACAAATTGAGATGATATATCATTGTCAGCTGCATATCTTGGATGTATAAGATCATTTGTACTTATACGTCTATTAGTTGTAACTTCTGCAATATCAAATCCTTCAGTATATACCTTAATATTTTCTATGTTAACCTTTGTATCATTAATAGCTTTTATTCTAAAGTACTTTCCTACTACTGGATCATCAACTCTAAATGATGTTCCTTCGGCTACCTTTTCCCATTGAGCATTATCAATTGAGCTTTCTATAACAAAATCAGATTCATTCATATTTCCATTAGCAGTTACAGCAACTATATGTTTAACATCATTTAAAGCTAAACCTATAGTATCACCAGCTTTTAATGATACCTCTCCTATATTTTCTACTAATGTTACTTCCTCTGTACCTTCTACACTTTTCTTAGCTATAGCTGTTTCTGATTTTATATTTCCTATAACATTTTCTAATGTTTTTCCTGTATTAACTTTAAAATCTCTTATATATAATTTCTTATCTGAATCTTCAGTAATTCTGTATCTTACATATCTAGCTTCTATATCGCATTCTGCTAATAAATCATATTGTCCATCATTAACTTTAAGTTCTGTCCAATTTTCTCCATCTACTGAATATTCAAGAACACCCGTTGTTACTATATCCTCATCATAGCAAGTTCTACCCATTGCTAAAAATACGTCTTTTATAGTTTCTACTTGTCCTAAGTCAAAGCCCATATATTCACCTGCTTTAACTGTTTCTCCAGATACAAACCCTGAATCATTTCTATCGTCAACAATATATTCTGGTAAATATATATCTTTTAAAAACCATTTATCTGTTGTTGGTCCTTCAATATTCATTATTGGGGTATAATTATATTTCTTCGTAAATATTTCATCCTCTAATATAGTAGTTTTATCATTGAAATACTTACTTCCAATATCATGAGATTTTCTTATAAATGGATCTACAACTTTTTCTGCAATTATACCTTCTAAAGAATCTAATTCTGCTAAAGCTTTCATACCTTCATATTTTTTATTCCAGAATCCAACCATATCATCATTTTGTATAGATTCAAGCATAGAAACTATACCTAATCCAACTTCTCCATACTTTTCAAACTTAACAAGTTGCTTTTCCATTTGAGATAATAATTCTTCATTATCTAACTTTTCTCTTAATGAATCAGGAGTACTGATCATTTTTTCAAATTCACTCTTTAAAGTAGCTAATTCAGAAGAAACATCTTCTCCATTATCCCATTTTTCCCACATTGTTTCTATAAAGCTATCTAATTCTGGCGAGTCTGGTCTACCTGTATCTAATCTAGTTGAATGATCTGCAACATATTTTAATTCTTCCTTTGCCTCTCCCCCAACTACTTTTAATGCATTATCCCATGATCTTTCATAATCATATGCTTTAGTATTCCACGCATAATCTGCACCTGTTAAAGTTGATATTTTTGATGCTTCTGCAAATCTCATTGGATTAATAATAAATCCTGACATTTTTTCATCTAAATTATTATCAAAACCATACATAGGTCCTAAGCCTAATTTATCTTCTTTATAATCATTAACAGGATAGTTCCACCATAACATCATTTTCTTGCCATATATATTTGTTACCACATCTACATCTTCCATAGTAACACCATGGGATGGTATAACATGATGACCTGTCCACATTACTTCTATATCTTCATCTAAAGTTTCAGCAAAATCTTTAGTATACTTCTGAATAGTTACTCCATCTAAATCAAACATTGATGTTTCCCAATATTCCTTTGGAACTGTAATTAATGATTTTACTCCATCTTTTACTTTTACAAACTCTTCATTAAATCTATTTAATATTTCTGCATGCTTATCACCTTGGCTATTTTCAATATCATCCCAAAGAATAGCAAATCTTCTAACACCCATCTCATATAATGTTTCACACTTATTTAATAGCGCTTGAAAATCTGCTTCCCCTTCTTCACCATCAAATTTAATATCTATTCCTGGTGATATAGCAAATATAAAATCAACTTTATTTTCATTAGCTGTATAAATAAGCTCTTGCATTCTATCTAATTCTGATTCTGGATATGGTTCTCTCCATAAATCTCTATGATATGGATCTGATTTTGGTGCATATATATATGCATTCATTTTATTTTCACCATACATTTTTAATTGATCTAATCTTTCTTCTTGAGTCCAAGGTGTTCCATAAAACCCTTCAACTACAGCTCTTAATTCTATATTGGGTTCATCTTTTATGACAACTTCTTCAATATTTTTATCATTATCATTTTCTATAATTTGCTTTAATGTTTGAACCCCATAAAATGTTCCTGATTCATCATTACCTCTAATTATTATCTTATCTCCAGCTTCATCATCTTTAGCTGCTAAAATATAACCTTCTGATTTAGTAACAGTTGAAGTATCAACTGCTAACTCAGTAATAGCATCTTCCATTTCAACTATATTATCATTTACTTCTCCAATATATATAGTAGTAGCTCCTTCAACTGGTATTTCATTAACAGTTATATCCATATTAGTTAAAATACTTTTTAATAACTCTACTGCATATAAATCTGCTTGATCTGCACCTATTATATTAATAGTTTCTGTTAATTCAACTTGTCCATTTAATATTTCCATACTCTGAGGAAGTGGATTAATTGTTAATTTCTTTTCAGATAATGTATTCACTACCTCATTTGTTATTTCTGTAGTAGCTTGTACACTTATCGATGCCATAGAGTTTATTGCTAACATTATAGCTAAACTTACTCCAACTTTTTTTGCAAATTTTTCTCTTGCCATAAATATTCTCTCCCTTACTTCTACTAGTGTTGTGTTTATAATTAAACGATAATTAAATATAAGTCAAAAAAATACATCCATTTTTGCATTTTTTAGTATTTTATGTCATATATTCTCTCAAAATATAATTTAGCATATTTTTTACCTTCTGTAAACATTTTCTTAGATTTTAATTAATAAAAAACTGCTGTAAAACATTTTAGTTTTACAGCAGTTTTTACAAATCTATTCGTCTACTTCAGTTTTTGCCGCTTCAATCATAACAAATATGGCAGTTAAAATATGCATAATCATTCCGACAAATGGTATCCATCCAATTGCATTACCTACAATACCTAAAATGCTTCCTGTAATAGGTAAATTTTCTTTTTTAGATAATACTAAATTTACAATGTGAAAAGTTAACATTGCTATTAATGGGGTCCATGCCAAAGATAATATTATACTTGCACCTAGTACAGGAATTCCAAGTAAAGCTTCTATTCCACCTGCAACCCACTTAGTTACTTTAATAGTACTTTTCATATAATCTCCTATTTATATATTTATTAGTTCATTATTATATATTCATAAGTCTACTATTTAATTCTAAGTTTACAAGCTACACTTATACATATTTTATCCTTCTATAAAATATTAATTAATTCATTAATACAGCTATTATTTCATTTATTGTAAATACATTATTAGTTTCAAAAATCTCTGCTAATGACTCTATATTTTCTTCTAAGTGTTCGATATCTTTAGAGTAAGTATGAGATATATCTACCATATCTTCATTAGTAAAATCACCTTCTTCAGTAAATCTTACTACAGATAATTCTTTAATCATTAAATAACTTACTATAGCAGTTTTTACTTTTGCAGATACATCATAATCAAAAACAGCCTTCATGAAATATCTAAATATGAAATATACTAAAATATGCTCAAATTCATACATATTTTCTTCATAATATTTATTAAAAGCCTTATGTTTATATAAATAAATTTCCTTATCATCTTCACTTTGCCAGAATATTCTTAAAGCATTTTCTAATCCAAGAGGATCATTAGGCGTTATATGTTTTAAGCTTTTAAATACATTAAAATATTCATATACATTCTTATATTTAGTAGTTTCATCATTTTTATATTCTTCTAAACTATCTATGATTTCCCTTATATAATCTTCTTTTAAATATTTTTCTCTAATAGCTTTTATGCTTATTATTTCATTTTCATCTATTTTATCTTGAATTTCCTTAGTAAAATTAAGAACTATGGAAGCTCTTGTATTTAAATCTATACTTCTATTTTGAAGAATATCAATAACTATTTTTCTGCATTGCATAAGCTCAATATAAAGCATAGCATTAATATCATTATATCTATTAACTTCTTCATCATTTTCACTTAATTCAAAAGTTACCTTTTTAGAATCTCTTAAAATTATTCTACAAGCTTCAGGACATGATAATGATATTCCTATTTCTCTTAAAGAGCCAAACTCCTCCATATATCTTGGATATTGTTTGCAAGTATACGATAACCCCTCTTCTCCAAGCTCCTTATATATATCACATAATTTATTTTCTGCTAAAAAAGGACAGTTATTTCCCTTTAAAACAAATATATTTTCTCCAGCCTCATTTACTATCTCATTTTTTAATCTTTCTCCAAAGCACCCTTCTACCTTTTGATACTTTTTATATGTTTCATCATCAATTACAATTCCCCATCCAGCACAACATGTATCTTCACATTCTGATGCTATACATTTAAAATCTTTAAAATATTCTGGTACTCGTATTTTCATTTTCTACCTCACATCTTATGTTTATTACATCTAAATATCTTTCAGCCTTTATTTTAATATTTATTAATTATAGAGGCAAGTTTATTATTTCTCTTTAAATCTTATATCTATTTTACATTTTCTAATTACCTTTTAGGTGGACAATTAAATTCAACATAAATATTAGCAAGAGTTCTATTAATAAAATCATTTGTAATGTAAGCATTATCAGAAAATAACAATCCATAATCACTATAAAATCTACTTAGCATAAGAATAATATAAAAATTAGTTATACTTATATCTATAACTCCAGTATAAAACGGAATAACTGCACTAGAATTTGAAATTAAATAAGTCAATGAAGGAATGAATGAACTGCTGAATTCATAATTATTTTCCATAATTTCTTTTATAAATTTATCTGCATTTTTATCATCATGAATTTTTATATTACTGTTATATTGAATATTTCCTTTCTCTACCTCATTAATATATAAGCCTATAATAAAACAATATAAATCTATTTGTAAGTTTCCATTAACCTTATTATTAAATGTTAGTGGATTTAAATAATTATATTCTTCTGTTGCAAGTCTTGAGTAATTATAACTCAAAAATAAATATAATCTATTGATATTTCTATAAACTACTTTACCATCCTTGACTAATGGATTAACACTACCCAAAAACTTTGCACATGGAGGAACACTATAATCATCAAATCTATTACAATAATTTTTACATTTTTTCTTCTTCTTAGCCAAAATATAGCCCTCCAAAATTAATATACACTATCTTATGATTTTAACAGAACAAAAGACACCTACAAAAATATTAGCCCATGTAGAAGTTTTACTACATGGGCTAATATTATATATCTAAATATCCTCTGCAAACTGGCTATTATATAGAGATTCATAGAATCCACCTTTTGCCATTAACTCTTTATGATTTCCTTGTTCTATTATATTTCCATCTTTTATTACTAATATTAAATCTGCACTTTTTATAGTAGATAATCTATGAGCTATAACGAAGCTTGTTCTTCCTTTCATTATATTTTGCATAGCTTTTTGTAGCATAAGTTCTATTCTTGTATCTACTGAACTTGTTGCTTCATCTAATATTAATATTGCAGGATCAGAAATTATAGCTCTTGCTATAGTTAAAAGTTGCTTTTCACCTTGAGATATATTAGATGCCTCTTCATTTAAAAACATATTATATCCATCAGGAAGAGTTTTAATAAAATGATGTACATTAGCTATTTTAGCAGCTTCCACTACTTCTTCCTTTGTAGCTTCAAACCTACCGTACTTTATGTTATTTTCTATAGTTCCATTAAATAGCCATGTATCTTGAAGTACCATACCAAACATACTACGTAAATCCTCACGTGTCATATCTCTTATATCTACTCCATCTATTTTAATTGCTCCACCTTTAAGCTCATAAAATCTCATTAATAAATTTATTAATGTAGTTTTACCTGCTCCTGTAGGCCCAACTATAGCTACCATTTGACCAGCCTTAACTTCTGCATTTAAATCATGAATTAAGATTTTATCATCACTATATCCAAATCGTACATGTTCAAATGAAACATTTCCTTTTGGATTTTCTAATTTAACAGAATCACTCTTATCTGCGCTTTGTTCTTCCTCTTCTAAGAATTCAAATACTCTATCTACTGCTGCAAAAGCTGATTGTATAGCTGAAGATAATTGTGTTACTTGAGATAAAGGCTGATTTATTTGCCATATATATCTTATAAATGCTTGAAGATTACCAACAGTAATTCCTCCTCCAATTGATATTATAGCCCCCATTATACCTACTGCTGCTATTCCTAGATAACAAACTAATGATACTAAAGGCCCCATTGTACTTGATATAAATTGTGCTTTAAATCCAGCTTTTTGAAGCTTATTATTAATGTCAATAAATTCTTCAACTGCATCATCTTCTTTTCCATATAGCTTTATTTCATTAAATCCAGTAAACATTTCTTGAACAGTTCCATTTAATTTACCTAAAGCATCTTGTTGTGCTTTAAAATATCCTTGTGATTTGCTTACTACTATTTTTGATACTATAAAGCTAAGTGGAATTATAAGCATTGCTACTAATGCCATTTTAAAATTTATGATAAACATCATTGTAAGTGCTAAAACAACTGATAATATAGAATTTACAACTTGGCTTAAACTTTGTTGAAGTGCATTTGAAATAGTATCTATATCATTAGTAATTCTACTTAATACATCACCATAACTATTACTATCAAAATAACTAACTGGAAGTTTTCTAATTTTATTTTGCACTGAATTTCTTAAATCTCTCATACTATTTTGAATAGCATTAGTTAATAAAAAGCTTGAACCATAAGTTGCAAGTGTATTTCCTAAATATACACAAAATAATACTACTAATACTTTTATTATATATTTAAAATTAACTGTAGCTCCTTCAATTCCTTTTATTAAGTCAAAAGAATCATTAGTAAGCTGAGTTATTATAAGTCCTTCTACTGATGGTGCAAGTGCTGTAAACACTGCAGCTATAATAATTAATAATATAGCTGTAATAAATCCTATTTTATAAGGCTTAACAAAAGGAGTAATTTTTTTCATTGAATTTAAAATCTTTTTCATTATGCCAATTCCTCCTCTGTAAGTTGTGATAATGCTATTTCTTTATATATTGGACATGTTTTTAATAATTCTTTATGTTTGCCAGCTCCAACAACTTCACCTTCATTCAGAACTATAATTTTATCTGCATCCATAATAGAACCTATTCTTTGTGCCACAATTAATACAATTGAACTAGTTGTTTCCTTTTTTAATGTTGCTCTTAAAATAGCATCTGTTTTAAAATCAAGAGCTGAAAAGCTATCATCAAATATATATATTTCTGGCTTTCTAACTAAAGCTCTTGCTATTGATAATCTTTGCTTTTGTCCACCAGAAACATTTGATCCACCTTCACCTATTGGCTCATCAAACTTCTTTTCTTTCTTTGTAATAAAATCATAAGCTTGCGCAACTTTTGAACTTTCAACTACTTCGTTATGAGTTGCATGTGGTTTTCCAAACTTAATATTACTTTTTATACTTCCTTTAAATAAAAGTGTTTTTTGTCTTATAAATCCTATTTTTTTACGAAGCGCTTTAATATCAAAATCTCTTACATCTACTCCATCTATCTTTATGTTACCTTCTGTAACATCATAAAATCTTGGAATAAGATTTATTAGAGTTGATTTACCACTACCTGTACTTCCTATAAATGCTATAGTTTCTCCTTTTTTAGCTTTAAAAGAAACATTTTTTATTACAGGCTCTTCTCCATCTGGATAAGTAAATGTAACATTATTAAACTCTAAAGTACCTTCATTATTAGTTTCAGTAACTCCATTTGCTGGATTTTTTATTAATATTTCAGAATCTAAAACTTCTTGTATTCTTTCTGCAGAAACCTGTGCTCTTGGATACATAACAAAGACATTTGAAAATAACATTAAAGAAAACATAGCATGGAATAAATATTCAATAAATGCTACTAATTGTCCAACTTGCAATGTACCTATATTAATCATTTTACTTGCAATCCAAAATAAAACTATTATAGCTAAATTTAGTAATAAGAAAAAACTTGGCTGAGCAATTGACATTAACTTAAATAGCTTTTTTGAGATACCTGCATATTCATTATTTGCCTTATTAAATCTTTCAGCTTCATAATTATCATTACCAAAGGCTCTTATAACTCTTATTCCAGTTAAGTTTTCCCTTGAAATTCTATTTAGTTTATCTAAATTCTTTTGTTGAGTTTGAGACCATGGATGAGAAGTTTTTGCTATTGCAAATACTCCTAAAACTATTAATGGTAATGTAACTACTAGTATTAACGATAACTTTACATTTGTCTTTAATATCATAAATAGACTTAAAACAAACATTACTGGACATATCATTGCCATCCTTAAAATAGTATTAGTAAATTGCATAACTTGAAATGCATCGTTTGTAGTTCTTGTAATCATTGAAGATATCCCAAACTTATCATACTCACTATGAGAAAATGCTTGTGCTTTTTTAAAAATATCATTTCTTATATCTCTTACAACACTTGTCGATATTTTTGCAGAAGTATATCCTAAAAGTATACTTCCCATAACACCTAAGATTGATATAGCTACAATTATTATTCCCATTTTCTTTATATAGCTTATATCATTATAAGCTATACCCTTGTCTATTACATTTGCCATTATAGTTGGTATTCCAAGCTCAACTAAGGCAAATCCAAGTACACCTAAAAGATTTAATAATATAAATCCCTTATATCTTTTTAAATACGTTAAAATCAAATTCAATCTTATCTTCCTCCCTTTTTCAAATTTAGTATCATTTCAAATTTACTTATTTTACTACAATAAAGATTTTAATTTTACCATTAATCTTATTTTGCATCAATAATTTTTTTTTAACCGCAGCGCGCCTGCGGGGCAACCCGAATTTTGCAAATGCAAAAGAATCAGTAACCTTAGTTACCGATTCTTTTATTTAAATTTCAATTTTAAGACTTATACTCTTCTAATATCTATATACCATTTCTATCATTTTTCTTTTTAAGTAAAGCATTAGTATCAATACCTTGAACCTTTGGCTTTTCTTGTTTCTTTTCTTTTTTTGATCTAGTGTTTTTCTCTTTCTTGCTTTCATTAGCTACTTCTTTTAAATCAGCTACTTTTTCATATTTGTTTTCTACTTTAACTTCCTTTTCCATAGCTAACTCTTCACTAATACTATCTTTTTTCTTAAGTTTCTTTTTCTTATTTTTATTATCTTTATTTTTAATAAACTTAGAAAAATCTAAGTTTAGTCTTCTATAAGCTATATCAAATAAAAATAGTATTAATGCTAATATAATAAGTGGAATAGTTAAATTTATTTTTCTATACTCCTTATCTAAAGTACTAGTAAATACTTCTTCAACTTTATTTATAAAGGCTCCATTTGTTTCTTTCACTAATGTATCTAATTTAATACTATTGGTATTAAACTTGTATTCATCTGAATATTTAAGTGCAAATGCACCTTTATAAGTACTCTTTATATTATTTCCTTCTTGTTCTCTTACACTAAAGTTATAAAATCCTAATGAACTTAATGGTATATTAGCTTCAAATTTTCCTGGCTCACTTTGAGTTAACGTAAACTCTCCTTCTGTACCATCTTCACCATTATAAACTCCAGTTACAGTTGTATTAGAAGTTATATTATCATTATAAAATTCCACTTTAGCTTCATTACCATCTTGAGTAATTGATAAATGTCCCTCTTCCCCATAAGAAGGTATTGCATAATAAACTATATTCTTTATTAATTGTGGCCCATATTCCCAATTTAAATAGTTTTTACTCCAGCTTCCATCTACATCACTTGTAAAGCTTACAGTTTTTCCTATTCCATATTGTCTTACTGCAAGTATTGGCTCATCTCTATTAGAACTTAAAATTTCAATAGCATCATCCTTTAATGATGTTCCTATATATCCAAGTAAACTTGGAATTCCTTCTGAGGTTTTAACTCCTGCAAGAACTTCATGACTACTTACTATACTTGGTGTAAATTCTTCATTTATTATATAAGTTCCTGCCGATAATAATACTTCTTGAGCAAATATTCTTGGTATATCAGTGAAGATATCAGTGTAATAGCTTCTTCCATGTCCAGCTGCAGCTAAATCACTTAATAAACTTTGATTTGAATCTCCACCTACTGCTACTGTTGATAAAGTTATATTATCTGCATTAAACTTATTTAAAAGAACTTCATAAGTTGAATAAGGTACAGAATCTTGTCCATCCGTTAAAAGAATAGTATGCTTTATTTTTGCATCACTTTCTCTTTGAAGATTATATCCATTTTCTAGCGCTGGATATATTGATGTACCTCCTCTTATTTGTATTCCTGAAATAAGCCCTTTTATATAATCTTTATCTGTAACCTTTTGAGTAGGTACTACTACATCATAAGTATCATCAAAGGCTATTACTGATATATCATCTATTTCTCTTAAGTTATCTACAGCCTTCATTGCTGCTTCTTTTGCAAGTGTAAGCTTACTTACTCCTCCACCTTCAGCACTCATACTTCCTGACTTATCAATAATTAAGTTAATACTTATAGATGGAACTTCGTTTTTCCCTTTCTTATCCATGTTTACAGGAAGTATAGTTTCTAAGGAAGTATCTTTATACCCTCCAAGAGCGTAAGCATCTTCTCCACCAAAAGTTACAACTCCACCACCATATTCCTTAACATAGCTTTCTATATTATTCATAAACCCAGTAGTTAAATCATCTTTATGAACATTGTTTAATACTATAGTTTTATATTCTAAAAGTTCATTTAAAGTACTTGGAGAAGAAGCTGGATAAATAGTTTTTATATTTGCTCCACCATTTTTTAATATTTCTTCAAGTGCAGTAGCATCACCTTTTACTCCATTTATTATTAAAATATTAGGTTTATCTACTACATTAGTATACGCACTATATTCATTGTTTACCTTATTTGTATCACCATTTGCTTCTACTGTAACTCTATAACTTTTAAATCCCCCACTATTTTGAACATCCCTAAAAACAAAGGAATTACTTCCTTTTTTCACTTGAACTTCTTGCTCTCCAACCTTTTCTCTTCCACTAAAAAGTGTAAGCTTAGCTGAAGTTTCATAATTTGATTCTAAGTCTATTTGTACCGCAAACTCTTCTCCTACAGATATATTGTCTGGCACAGTAACATTGTCTACATAAACTTCATTACCTGTTTGGCCTGTTACCTTATATACCTTTAAATCTATATTTTCTGCATTAATTAGCGGAATAGACTTTAAAATATCACCTTTATTTTCTTCTCCATCAGTTATAAGAACTATTCTTTTTGACGTACCATCTTCAAATAATGTTATAGCACTTTCAACTACTGACTGTATATTAGTTGCCGTATTTATAGGACTTTCATTTAATCCCTTATACTGCTTATTATCTATAATTTTATCTATTTTTGAATTATCTCCAAATAATATTACTCCTGCTTTATTTCCCCTTGGCATTATTTCTAAAGCACTTTTTATAAAGCTTTCTCCACTACTTTTAAAAGAACTTATACTTTCCGATACATCTAATAAAAATACTGTAGAAATATTTTTCCCCTTAATACTTACTGTTATATTGGCAAAAGATAAGGTTAAAAGAGTAAATATTATTATTCTACTTATAAGTATTAAAAAGTCATTTTTACTGCTATTTTTAAATTTTCTTATACTGTAGTACATAAAGGAGATAATTATTGGAATTAAAATTAAAAAATATAAGTTTTCTATATAAAATTTCACTTTTTATCTCCTCCTAATTACCTTTCTTATATAATATCCATTCAATTGCCACTACTATCATTGCAAGTAATATAAATAATGGCCCTAAATTAATTCCGCTTTTTAGCTGACCTTTTGAAGTTATTATATTTTCATTTTCTCCAATAGTTTGAACTGAAGTATTACTTTCACTTTTGCTTGGAAAATTAACAGCAAAGCTTTCTTTAGTTTCATTTTGATTTAACTTATATACACCTAAGTATTTACTACTATTTACTTCTTCACCAGCTTTTAAGTTTTCTATATCTCCATTTGGATAAACTACTTTTATTTCATTTTCATAATCTGATGATTTTAATACTATTTTTTCCCCTGATTTAAAATTACTACTATACACCATACCTGTAGAAATTAAATCTTCCCCAAGCTCATACATAAGTATTGGAAACTCTTTTTTAAGCGCAAAATCACTATTATGTAAATCAAATGATAAAGCTGCTATTTTTCTATCATTTAATTCACCCTTAAATCCAATAGAATCATTATCTATAGTTAAAATATTTTTACCATAATAAGGAGTTTCAATGATATTATAATTTGATAAAGTAAATTGAGTACCTTCTAAATATGTTGAAACTTCACCTTTAACTGCTGTAGCTTCACCTAATTCTCCACCTTTTAAAACATTAAAAAGCTCATTAGAACTAGGATTTATAAATAATAAACTTCCTTTTGTAGGGATGCTCTCTGGCATTAAATTATCAAATACATAAAGATCATAATCATCTGTACTAGTTATATTGGATGGATCATTTGTTTTATAAACTTCTGTATTTTCAATTGCTCCAAAGGCTTTTTCTAAAAATACATTTTCTTTTGTTATTAATAATACTTTATTTATCTTATTTTCACTTATAACATGATAATAGGTGTTATCTTCTACTAGTATATCTTTTCTTGATAACTCACCTTTTAAATATTCACTATTTATATTATCAAGTTCAAAAGATAAAGTTATGCTTTCACCTACTTGTAAGTTTACTGCTTCTACTTTTGATAATTCATCTCCTTCATATAATGAAAAATCCCCTTCATATACACTATCTCCATTATTAGTTACAGTAGCTATAACCTTAACCTTGTCTTCTATAAACTTATGAGAAATGTTATCTATAGAACCATTTAATCCACTATTAGCTAAGTAAATTATCTTTCCATTTATATCTTGAAGTGATATTTCTTTATCTGTAAAAATTAAAGCTTCATATTCTTCTCCAATACCTTCTCCTATTGCTTTAACAAAAGATGTTACCTCACTAATATCACCACTTGCATAACTTGGCATTATATTATCAATAATACTTCTTGCCTTATCTTTATTAAAATCTCCATTTAAAAGTAAGTTTGAAGTATTGTCATAAGAAATTATATAGGTATTAGTACCATCCTTAATACCATTTAAGTATTCCTTGGCCAATTCCTTACCTTGCTCTAACCTACTTTTATCATCATATAAAGTATTCATACTAGCACTATTATCTATTACCATAATAATATTTTTGTATGACTTTCCACCAAAGTTCAAGAAAGGTTTCATAAGAGCTAAAATTATAAATAATATTATTATAATTTGTAATAATAGCATTATATTCTTTTTAAACTTTTCCCATGGCGTATTTGCTCTAGTATTTTTATAAACGTCCTTCCATAATAAAGATGAAGATATTACCTCTTCTTTATACTTTCTCTTTAATATATAAAGCATTATTACTGGAGGAATAGTTAATAACAAAAATAACGGCCATAAATTAGTAAACCCCATAATATCCTCCCCCTAATAAAGTACTTTTCGCTTGCTAAATTCACTTAATATTATTTCTTCTATATTCATAGATGAATTAACACTTATAAGCTTTCCACCATACTTTTTAGCTAAAGCTTCTACTTTCTCATTATAAATTTTTAGTGTTTCTTTATATTCGTTAATAAGTGCTGGTGTTACACTAAGCTTTATATTTTCTCCTGTTTCACTATCTATAAGTGTAATTTCATTATTAAAATCCGGATTAATTTCTTCATCACACAAAACCTGCACTAAAATTATTTCTTGCTTCTTATATGCTAAATATTTTAGTCCATCTTCTAAACTTTCTAACCCTTCATTATTTAAAAAATCCGATACTACTATGGATATCCCTCTCATACTTAAAGGTCTTTTCTTAATACTAGAGCTTAAATCTGTTGTTCCATCAAACTTTATCTTTTCTAAATCCATTAATATTTTTTGAAAGCCTCTATTTCCTGTGCTTGTTTTTATATTTTCTAAACTACCATCATTCATAGTGCTTATATTAACTCTATCTAAATTATTTAAAGCAATATAACTTAAAGCTGCTACTATTTTTAAAGCTGTATTTTTTTTATTGTCTTTTCCATAATCCATCGATTTACTTTTATCAATAAAAAAGTTAAATACACCTTCCCTTTCTTCCATAAAGACTTTTATAAAAAATTTATCAAACCTGCTATAAGCATTCCAATCTATTCTTCTAAAATCATCTCCTGGTGCATATTCTCTATAATCTGAAAACTCTACAGATACACCTTTTGCTTTAGATTTTCTTCCACCTTGAGTACCACCACTAAGTTTGAAATTTATATACATATTAATTTTATTAAGCTTTTTAAAGAAGTCTTCATTAAACATCTTTTCACTCATTTTTTACACTACCTTTAACTCTTCTAATATTTTAGAAATAATAGTTTCTTCATTTAATCCTTCTGTTATTGCATCAAAGTTTAAAACCAATCTATGTCTAAGTACTGGATAAGCAAGTTCTTTTATATCATCAAAAGATACATTAAATCTTCCTTCCATAACAGCTCTAACTTTTGCACCTGCAATAATTCCTTGTGCTGCTCTTGGACTAGCTCCTGCTTCTAAATACTCCTTAGCTATTTGTGCTCCAGCTTCTATTTCTGGATGTGTTGCAAGTATTAGCTTTAATGCATATTCCTTAACTGGCTCTGCAATTTTAACTTCTTTAATAATATCTCTAAGCTCTAATATTTCATTTCCTTCTAATACATTTTCTAAATTAACTTTATTATTAGTTAAAGTTAAATCCATAATTTCCTTTAGTTCATCTAAACTAGGAAATTCTACATTAAGCTTAAATAAAAATCTATCAATTTGTGCTTCTGGAAGAGGGTATGTTCCTTCCTGCTCTATTGGATTTTGAGTTGCAAGCACCATAAATGGCTTTGGCATTTCATAAGTCTTTTTACCTACAGTTACTGTTTTTTCCCCCATTGCTTCTAAAAGTGCTGATTGAGTTTTAGGTGTTGCTCTATTAATTTCATCTGCTAGTAAAAGATTTGTAAATACAGGCCCTTTTTCAAATCTAAATACTGTATTATCATTTTCCTTTACTACAATATTAGTTCCAACTACATCTGCTGGCATTAAATCTGGTGTAAACTGTATTCTTGAAAAATCTAAATTTAAGACTTTTCCTATTGTTTTAACTAATTGAGTTTTACCCATTCCTGGCATACCTTCTAATAGCACATTTCCTTCTGCAAATATTGCTATTAAAACATTTCTTATAATATCCTTTTGACCTATTATACCCTTGCTTATTTCCTCTTCACATCTCTTTATTTTTTCTGCAACTTTTATTATTGATTGTTCATTTATTTCCATAATGTTCACCTCTTATATACTCCAACATATCATTTTAATTTAATCCTTCAAAATAATTCTTAATTAAATCTTTTAAACTTTGTGGTAAATTACTATTATTAGCGCCTTCTAAAGCACTATTGCTATAATCACCAATTACCTTATCATAATCTACCTTTTCACCGCTTATATTAAGGCCATTTTCAGTTTCTATTTGCTGCGAATTTCCATCTTCATTTTTATTTCCAGTAAGGTTATTATCACTACCTTCATTTCTTCCTGGAATATATATTTGTTCTCCTGGATTGTTTTCTAAATCATTTTCATGCCCAGTTGTACTACCAGTATTCCAACCTGCTCCTCCTTGGCCACCGCCACTTCCTGATCCACTTCCCGATCCTTGCCCTTGACCAGCTCCAGAACCTTGGCCAGATCCACTTCCTTGTCCTTGTCCTGAACCACTTCCTTGGTTATTTCCTTGACTTTGATTATTATTTGATTGTTGATTACTTGAATTATTACTTGTTCCATTACTATTATTCACTGAATTTGTAATAGCCTGTGATAAGCTTTCTGCATCAATATTTTTATCTAAAACTGCACTTGAAGCATTTTTTAATGCCTCTTGTAAATCCTCATCACTTATATCTAAAGCCGCATTTTTTAAAGCTTCTGAAAGAGCACTTAATTCTGAACTACTCATTGTTGATAATTTATTTTCTAGCTCTTTTAATTCTTTATTTACTGCCTCTTCATCTCCCTTTAATATAGCTTCACCTAAATCCTTACTTTCTTCTTTTTTCATTAATTCATTTACTAATTTATTAACATCTTTTTTTGCATTAGTCTCTTTTTCTTTGTTGAAATCATCTAATAAGTCTTTTTTAGTTTTTTCTAAAGTTTCCTTTGCTTTATCTGAAGATAATTTTTCCTTTTTATCTTCCAGCTTCTTTTCTAATCTCTCTAAGGTTTTATTTATTTCAGACTGCTTTTCACTTTCTTTTAATTCTTTTTCTGCCTCTTCTAGAATCTTTTTAATCTCTTCTTTTTCTATATCTGATAAATCCTCTGATTTTTCTATTTCATTCTTTTCTTTTTCAACTTTTTCTATTATTGCATTTTGCATTTTATTAAATTCTCTTATATTTTTTGCATTTTTTCTTGATGCTGTTGGCACAAACATAACTAAAATACACATTAATATAAGCCCTAAAGATAATAATACTTGTTTTTTATCTATACTAATTCTTAAATTCTTTTTAATATTAAAGTTTTTAATTTTATCTACTGTATCCTTCTTTTGAGCTATTGCTATATTATCCTCACAGTTTATAAGCTCTAATGATGTAATAAGCCTTTCATTTAATCCCTTTGAATCTACAATTAAAGAAACTTTCTCTTTGTTTGGAGCCTTTATAACTCCATATATTAAAGCAATTATTAATCCCACCACTAATATCCCTAAAGAAATTTCTTCTACATATGGAATTGTTATAAATAGTGATATTAATAGTAAGCTAAATATTAAGCATAGTAGCATCTTTAATGCCACTATGCTCAAATTTATTAAGAAGTTTGCTTTAAT
This sequence comes from Clostridium celatum, assembly GCF_021412605.1. NCBI lineage: Bacteria > Bacillati > Bacillota > Clostridia > Eubacteriales > Clostridiaceae > Clostridium > Clostridium celatum. The sequence continues at coordinate 65,269 of NZ_JAJKGM010000001.1, read as the reverse complement.
TCTTTTAGATGCTTTATTTATAAAATCTAAAATAGCTTTATCTAAAGAATTCATATTACTACTCCTTTACTTTTTTAGATTTTTTTCTAAAATTCTTATTAAGTGGATTAAGCTTAATAGCTGCTAAATATATAAATATTGCTGAAAGAACTAATTGTACTACTATAGAAATATATTCAGTATTTTGATTCATTCCAAGTTCAATTAACATATAATTAAATTCTGCCCCTAATCCCACTTGATTTATAAGCAAGCTTGCAAAGCCAGCTACTGGACTTAAATAAACTATTGGTGAAACCTTAGGCATATCGCTTATCATTGTTCCACTAGAACTTAATTTCATCATTGAAATAATAAATATTGCCCAGGCAATAACTATTATTCCTACATAAATAAATAATACTAATCCATAACTTAATGCGGTTGCTACCTTTGATGTTTTTACATATGTTGATACAAAAACCCCTATAGAGCCTACAAATATTGTATTTACTATAAAGAATATTATAAGTTCTATAATATTGCTTAATTTCACGCCTCCTATTAATGAACATATTGCATATAAAGGCATTGTACATATTATAAGTACTATGACTCTTAATGATGAAGCAAAAACTTTTCCAACTATAATTTGAAGTGGCGTTAATTTTGATGATAGTAATATATCTAAAGTTTGTTTTTCACGTTCTGAACATATTGCTGTTGATGTTAATGATGGTACTATAAACATTAATAGTACAGCTTGACCAATAGCCATTACTACATAAAACATAACTGATGATTGTAGGTTTAATCCGTTAACAAAAACCTCTGAATTCAATGAGTTATAGTAAATTACTGCTGCAACTGATAATATTGCTATATATGCAAATATCATTAATGTAAATTTTATACTTCTTACTGCAAGCTTGCTTTCATTTCTTAAAACTGGATTTAATCTCACTATTTCTCCCCCCTACTCTTCATCACTATCTGCTGTTATTTGAATAAATACATCTTCTAAATTTCCAACTGATCTACTGTAATTTAAAACTGGTATATCTTTTAATACTAATGCTTTTAAAACATTACATACTTCAATATCATCTCCACTTACACTTGCAGTTATCTTATTACCATCAACTTTAATATCAGAAATATTAGGTAATTCTTTTAATATTTTAATAGCCTCTTCTTCTTTATCCATAACAGTAAATACTATAGGGGATGCTCCTGCTGCCCTTGTCATAATTTCATCTACAGTTCCTTGACATACTATAGTTCCACCTTTAACTATTCCTATATTTGTACATACTTCTCCAAGTTCAGGTAATATATGAGATGAAACTATAATTGTTTTTCCCATATCCTTTAAATTTCTTAAAATCCCCTTCATTTCATATCTAGCCCTTGGATCCATCCCTGATGCTGGTTCATCTAAGATTAAAAGTTCTGGATTATGAACTAAACATCTTGCTAAACATAATCTTTGCTTCATACCTCTAGATAATCCATCAACATATGCATCAGCCTTATCCTTTAAATTAACAAGCTCTAATAAATCCATAGAAAGTTTTCTTGCATCTTCTCCTATAATTCCATAAATAGATGCATAAAACTCAAGATATTCAATTGCCTTTAAATTATCATAAACTCCAAAAAAGTCTGGCATATATCCAATTTTATCTTTTAATGCTCTATTGTTTTTTATAGCATCAATTCCATCAACATAAACCTCTCCACTGTCTGGTGATAAAAGTCCTGAAATAATTTTCATAGTAGTACTTTTTCCTGCCCCATTAGGTCCTATAAATCCAAATATTTCACCCTTTTTTATTTCTAAATTCAATCCATTTAAAGCTTTAAAATTGCCATAAGATTTTTCAAGATTTTTTATAACTAGCATTATTTCTCCACCCCTTTTACAACTATTTTAGGAGCCATACTATCTTCCTTATCTCTATTAACTTCAAGCTTTACTTTAATTACATTATTTAAAGTATAATTTGAAATTTCATCTACTTTATAGCTTCCTGATGATAATAAGAATTTTTCATATTCATTACTTTTGTAATTATAGATGTAATACTCACCATTTCTTCCATATTCATATCCCCATCTATCAGTTCCAACTTTAAAAGTAACCTCTTTAATATCTATATTTTCATCAATTTTATAATCAAAGATTACTTCTCCTTGTCCATAAACAAATCCATTATAACTATCAACATAAGCATTATTATCTAAAGAATTTAATTCTGGATTAAAATATCCTTCTGGGAAATTAATATTCCCTTCATCATCTTTAAAGTTTATACCTATATCTTGAATTATTGCTGTTGTATTAAATTTAGATACTGATTTTTTTCCTAAATTTAATCCATATTCTACAGGCATATCTGTTATTGCAATAATTTTTGAAATACTATTAAAATATTCATTACTACTTAATACATTTAATAAATTAGAATATCTTAAAACATATTTATACTTAGGATCATTTTCATCCTTGCTTTTATCCCATCTTGATTGATAGTATTCATCAGTCATAATTGATGAATAACTTTCTAAACCACTAGTACTTGAAGATTTTAAATTTTCTATTTTTATTTCTTCACCACTTTTTACTTGGCCTAAATCCCAAATATTATTACCTGTTACTACTAATAATCTATTAACGTCTGTGTCTAAATTGTTTTTTATACTACCATTTAAAGTGCCATCTTTTAAGTTAAAATCTCCTTCAAATTTAGGTATAAAAACTTCTTCTCCCTTTACTTTAAATGTTTTTATATCTGAAGCATCAGTATCTGAAAAAGTAAAGTAAGAATTATTATTACTATAAGTTGTCTTCACTCTTAATTTTGTTATTGATTCATTTCCAGCTTCTCCATAATAGTAATTATCACTATTTATATATTTCATTTCTAAATTTTCATCTTTTTCTATTACAAGATTATCTTTATACTTACTACCAATTCCTAAATAACCATTTACTTCACCTTTTCCATCTTCATTTACAGAAATAATATTTAAAGAGTTTAAAATTACATCATTTACTCTCATTTTCCCACCAATTAAGTAAATAAATATTGTAAAAGCAATTGCTAATACTGGTAGTATAACCCAAGTTAAATCTCTTCTTTTTACCATTTTTAAAACTAGATAAAGCACTATTCCTACTGTAATTGCATATATAGCTAGTATTATTACAACAGTAGTTGTGCTTAATATATTTTCTACTGGTATATAATTTAATATAGAATTAATTCCATAACTGTAATTCCAATAATTATTTTGAGTTATATTCTCATAAACTTTATCAAATATTGGAGTTAATATATTTTGCATTAGGCTACTTGCATCTTTAGAAGATATAAAAGGTTCTGTGCCTATATCAAAAGTAGTTATTAAAATTTCACCACTTCCCTTTTTCTTAGAATATACTAACTCTTGACCATTTTCTCCATATACTACATTTGCATCATCTATATTCAATGATGATAATATTAAATTTAAACTTTCATTTATTAACTTTACATTCTTCTCATTAGTTCCATTTGAAGAAATATTTAAAAAGCTTTTGTCTATATTATTTATAGTCTTACTCTCATTAGCTCCTGCTGATATTAATAATGTTCCTCCATTATTTACCCAAGTATTTAAAGCATCATATTGTTCTTTTTTTAAATTTGCCATATTATAATTATTTACTATTATTAAATCTAAACCATCAATATTTAAATAATTATTTCCTATAATATCTGAATTTAAATTAACAGTATTAATTTTTCCAGCTGTTGAATAAGAGGTATTAAAGGATATTTCTCCTAAATAACCTAATGCTGTTGCATCATCAGTTAATAGCCCTGTAAAAACATTTGCATCATTAATTCGCCCTGAAAAAAGTAATAATTCTTTTTCATAAACTACTTTATTATTATTAATTAAACATATAGTTCCTTTAGTTGAATTTTCAATAAACTTTACTGGAATTGATACATTTATATTTTCGCCTGCTTTAGCATTTACTTCTTTAGCATATGCATCATATCCACCTTGTGAATCACTAGCTACTCTTACCTCAATTTCTCCATTAAAATCTTCTGATAAATTCTCTACATTAATACCTATAGGCATATACTTTTGAGCTCTATATTTACCATCAATTCCATAATCTATAGTTACTTTATAATTACTATTCTTTTCATTTGCACTAACCTGTATATTAGGCATTATTAAGTTAAAAATAAAAATTAGTAATATATAGCTAAATATTTTTTTACTTTTTCCTTTTTTCATTAAGCTCCCCCATTTCACACTATTTGTTATTTATATACTTCATATTATATTTTACCCCATTTTTCCTTTATCTTCTTATTTTTTCCTTTAAGATTTTCTTAAAATTTTCTTACAATAAAAAAAAACAAAAAGTGATTATATAACATTTAATTAAGTTACATAATCACTTTTTGTCCAACTTTAACAAATAAATTTATTTTATTATTTATATAATTGCTTTTATCCTATTTTAATATTAGTCTTTTTTTAAATTTATGCACTTATAACCGGTAGGTTAATTTCCTTATGATAGCTTATTACCCTAATAGCTATTATAATTATTAAAGATATGAATTGAGCTGTTTCCAATCCTACCACTGGATAAATAAACCATAATATAGTTACACCTATAACTCCTGCAACACAATAAATATCATTTTTAAATATTTGTGGTTTTCTATTAGTTATAATATCTCTAAGTACTCCACCACCAACTCCAGTTATTCCAGCTACAAATGAAAAAACCATAAAATTATAATTACTTTCTATTGCCTTACTTGCTGCTGATACAAAAAATGCAGCTAATCCTAATGCATCAATAAACATAAATAAATTTTTATACTTAACTTTTCCTTTTAATATTATAGCAAGTAATGCTCCTGCTATAATAAATGGTATAGTTTTATAGCTAGTAAAAAATACCGGTATACCAACATTAGTAACTATATCTCTTAATACTCCTCCACCCATTGCTGTAATTATAGCTATTATATATATTCCAAAAATATCGAACTCTTCTTCTATAGCAACAATAGCTCCTGATACTGCAAAAGCAAAAACACCAATATACTCTAAAATAGCAATGTAGTCCAACTAAAATCCCCCTTAAAAATATAGATTAAGACTAATTATTAAAATAATTGCGCCTCTGTCTTTTTACCTGAAAGATTCTCTTACTACATTTAAGATTGCTTCGTCGGTGTCTTATATGAGCTTTCCAGAGTTTTCTCAAAATTTGGTCCTTTTGCCTGAGAGTTTGCCGCACTTTCCCCTTCGGCTCTGAATTAAAACAGTATCTCCCAAATTTATCAACGAAATACCTTTAAATTATAATAAAATCTTTTTATCAATTCAATATTTTTATATAAAATTTACTTAACTATTCATCACTACATACACATATAGAAGTTTGTAACTCTATATATTCTTCAACACTAAGCTCACTTAAATATTTATCATAATGTTCTTCTGAGCAAAATACTCCTATTTTATTATCTACATAATCCTTATTTAACTCTTTTTTGCAATACATACACTTTTTCATTTTTTATCTCTCCTTATCTTTAATTAAAATACTTTATCAGTTTGTAAATTAATTTGACTAATGTATTCAACTACTTTTAAACTTTATTATCTGCTGAAATCAATAATAAAAACCTATAAAGCAATAATTTTATTTCAAATAAATATGGCAAATGAAGATTTATATTTTCTAAGAAAATTTAATCTTTCATTTGCCATTACTAACATTACTTAAACAGCATTATTAAATTATTTACATTTCAAAACTTATGATTTATGCACAACTAATTTTCTGCTTATCGAGGGTTGCATATGAATCTAATAAGTTAATAATAAAATTTCTTGTATCCGTATCTAAATTTCTTGTACTTGATATGGATTTTACTGCAAACTTCTTAATTAAAAAGCTATATGCTAGCTCTCCTATAAATAATGCTGTGTTTGTCATTCTTGAATCATTTAATAATTCTTTAAACTCTATAGTTGTTCCTTTTATATATTCCTTTGCAATATTATAAACTTCATCAATACTAATTAATTTTAATACTACATCAATATCCTTATTTATTTTACTAACAAATTTATTAATTAAACTTATATAATTTTTCTCATGCTTTTCATTTACAAATTTTAAATTTTTCCCCATAATTAATCACCTCTATGTATACATTATAGAACATAAATTTGTCAATTATGTTACAAAGTGATTAAATTTATCTTAATATTTACTTGCTTTTAATAGCCTATATTTAAGTTAGTTTACTTCTTTATAGATATTCCTCTATAATACTTTGAGTACCTTTATCTTCAAAATTTTTCTTAGCTAATTCTTCATACATTTCTAATACTTTATTAAGTACAGGAAGGCTTTCACCTTTTTCATCCATTACCTCTTTAGCTATTTTCATATCTTTTATAAAATGCTTATTAAAAAATCCTGGTTCATAATCTTTTTCTATCATTTTATAACCATTATTTTGTAGTTGCCAGCTACCAGCTGCACCTTTTGATATAGCATCTAAAACTGTTTTAGGATCAAGTCCTGACTTTTTAGCATAAATTATAGATTCTGCTACTGCAGCTATAGTTCCTGCTATGGCTACTTGATTAGAAGCTTTACAGTTTTGTCCACTACCTGCTTCTCCAAGATAAATTATATTTTTTCCCATGCATTCAAATACATTATACATATATTCAAAATCCTCTTTGTTTCCACCCACCATAATAGATAAAGTAGCATTCTTTGCTCCAATATCTCCGCCTGAAACTGGCGCATCTAAAATATGAAATTTATTTCCCTTTTCATATAATTTCTTTGCTAAAAGTGGTGATGATGTTGTCATATCTACTAAATATGCACCTTCTCTTGCATATTCAAATATTCCTTCTTTCCCTAAATAAACCTCTTCTACATCCTTTGGATAGCCAACAATAGTAAATACTGCATCTGCATCCTTAACACATTCTTTAATACTGTCTTTAACTTCAATACCGTATTCCCTTAAAGGTTCACACTTTGAAAGTGTTCTACTATATACAGATACATTATGTCCACTCTTCTTTAAATTTATTGCCATAGAACTTCCCATAACCCCAGTTCCAATCCAAGCTATATTCATATCTATACCTCCATATTTTTTTCTAATTATAATATACTTATGATATTTTTTCCACTATCCGCCACTCATTTTATACACTTTATTTCATTAATGTTATATAATAGAAATATTGTATACTAAAGGGGGCTTATTTTATGGATTTACAAAGAAGAAAAAATCTTATTTTAAAGGGAAACATTTATAAAGTATTAGTTACACTTGCTATTCCAATTATGGCTAATAATATAATTCAATGTCTTTATAATATGGCAGATGGATTTTGGGTTAGTATGATTGGTTCTGTTGAATTTGCAGCTACATCTTTTGTATGGCCTGTTGATTTTCTATTTATTTCAATAGGTTCAGGAATTTCTATTGCTGGAACTGCTCTTTTATCTATATTAATTGGTGCTAATAAAGCAAAAGAAGGTAAAAAATATTCTGCTCAATTATTTGCAATTTCTCTATTAACTTCTGTAATATTTACTATAATAGGTTTTATTTTAACACCATTATTTGTTAGAGCAATGGGTGCAAGTGGTGACTTAGCTCATTTCAGTAATATATATCTTAGAATTACTTTTTTGTCTTTGCCATTTTTATTTTTTTACTTTGTTTTTAACTCAATAATGATTGCTCAAGGTAATACTACCCTTCCAACATTACTTAGTGGAATTAGCGCTATTATAAATATAGTTTTAGATCCTATTTTTATATTTCCTTTAAAAATGGGTATTGCAGGTGCTGCTTATGCAACTCTTTTATCTAAATTTATCTTATGTGTAATGGCATTTTTTATTTTAAAGAAAAGTACATCACCATTAAAGCCATCATTTAAAAATTTTAAATTGGATTTTGTGCTTATAAAAGAAATACTTTCTATAGCTGTACCATCATCAATTGGTCAATCCGGTTCTGCTCTAGGTTTTATAGTTTTAAATAGCTTTATAGCTTCCTATGGCACCAGTACTATGGCAGCATTTGGTATGGTAAATAAAATCACATCATTAATTTCACAACCAGCAATGGGATTTGGTTCTGCCCTTGTTACTATAACTGGGCAAAATTTAGGTAATGGAAATATTAAACGAATAAAAGATGCATTTAATAAAGCTTCTATAATAGTAATTATAATTACTGTTATTGGCTCCATAATAATGTACATAAATAATGATGCTATTATAAACTTTTTTATGCAATCAAAAGATGATTTAAAGGTAATTGAAGAAGGACTTACTTATTTAACTTATATACTTTTTTCAATGCCTCTTATGGGAATGTTTAGCGTTTTTCAAGGAATCTTTCAAGGATCTGGATATACAAAATATTCTATGGGAATGGAAATCGGAAGATTGTGGTTTGTTAGAATACCAATGATTTTACTGTTTAAATATTTTACTAACGTAGGTTCTATTGGAATTTGGTTTTCTATGAGCTTTAGTAATCTTATTATTTGTATTTATGGCTTTACTAGATATAAACAAGGCCTATGGCAAAATACACCTAAAAATATAAAAACAGCCGAAAAAGAGTGCTTTAGTTAATTATAAATTAAAGCTTGAATTATAATAATATATTATAACCCATACTAAAAACCAATATATACCGTTATCTAAATATAAAAGTAAAATGGCAAATTAATTATTAAAAATTCTTTTTCCTGAATTTATTAATTAATTTGCCATTTATGATTTTAATTTAACTACTTAAAGTTTAAAACCATACTTTCACTTTATTTAAAATGCAAAATTCTTTAAGCTAGTATTTATTTTTCCTAACATATTAGGAACTACTCTAACTATAGTAGGTAAGAAAAATGCTACTATTGTTGCTAATGCACAAAGAGCGAATATTTCCCATTGCATAGGGTGACCAATATAAATTTGATATCCATGTATTGCTGCTATTCCTATTGCTCCAACTATTATTACCTTAGATACTAAAAAACATGTTAAATTAATTATCTTAAATAAAAATATAATTATTGATAAGATTAATATTACCGGTATTACTAATATCTTAAATGGAACCTTTATTAAATTTAAAATTTTGTTATTATCACTACTTTTTTTGACAACAACCTTTTGTCCTTTGACTTTGCTTTGTTTTTCATCTACATTTTTATTTTCTGAAAACTCATTATTTTTCATTCTATTTATATAATTATTTTCATCACTATCATTACTATTTTTCTCTGTATAATTTTTGTTTTCTTTCTTCTCTTTGGTATTATTTTTATTATTCTTTTTCTTAGCCTTACTCTTTATTGGTTTATTTTTATTATTTCTTTTTCTAATTTCTACAATTTCTTCGTCTTCACTGTCATCTAAAGATAAAAACTCCTCTTTAGATATTGCTATATGTCTTTCTGTTAATGTATTTTCTTTAGATTTCCTTATTATTTCTTGAATTTCTTCTGCACTCATTTTAACAGTACAATCTAAATCATAATTTTCTTCAACCTTTTTTTCAGCTTCTTTAATTTCTTCATTTTCATTCAAACCTTTATTGTTTGTATACTCTTCTTCTATATTCTTAATTATTTTCTCTTCTAATTCTTTCTCTTCAAACTCTTTCATTAATTCATCATAAGCTGCTTTAAATAAACTTAAAAACTTATCTAATTTTTTCTTATCACGTACTTCATTATTAAATTTATTAACTTGCTTTTCATAGGCTTGTCTTATTTCCTCTTTCGACGCACCTTCCTTTATTCCTAAAATATTAAAACAATCCATATTATCTTCTCCATATTTTAATTAATTATAACTTTAACTAAATTACAAATTTAAAGTTTCACTTATTAGTATATCAATATTAATTTAAATATTAAATAGTAGTTATAACCATTAACTCCACATTAGCAATACAATATACTCTATAAAATAATAAGAACACCCTTAGAAATAAAGTAATTTAATTTCTTTATTCTAAAGGTGTATTATTATTTATCTTTTCTTTTTAAATAAGTTTACTCCTATTGCAGATATCATAGTACCAAAAATTCCAATAACTCCTGCTGCTCTTCCCCCTGTATTAGGTAACTTTCCTTGTTCTTTATTAGTGCTATTACCATTACTACTAGTACTGCTACTTACATTATTACTGTTTCCTGTATTAGTATTTCCAGTATTACTGCTAATATTGTCTTCAGTAGCATTACTACTTGAGTTATTATTTTCAGTATTTGAGCTATTACCCTCATTCTTATCTACACTATTTTCTACTAATCTACCTAAAGCTGCTTCTAAAGTACTCTTCGCCTTATATACTTCATCTTCAGTAGCATCTTCATTGCTAAGAACCAACTTAGCCATTTCTAATGCTTTAGCTACATTACTATAGCTTACTTCTGTATATTTACTTGCATCTAAGCTTTCTATCTTATTAATTAACTCTTGTAACTTATCTTTATTTGGTTTTAATCTTAATTCAAGGTATGCTCTAATTAAATTATTATACCCTTCTTTAACTTCATTTTCTAAAGCATTTTCATCATTAACAATAGTATTTGCCTCATCCAATGCAGTTTCTAAATTACTCCAAGTTGAAGTTATAAATTCTTCCTTATTTAATGCATTAATCTTTTCTATTAAAGCAGTTAAAGAAGCTTTATCCCCTTTATAGAAAGATAGCTTTTGCATTACAGATGATAATCTATCAAATGCAGCATCTACTTGTGATTGAGTTGATTTAGAATTATTTAAAATTTCCTTTGCATTTTCAAGTGCAGCCTTAAATTCAGTAACAACTACAGGAACAACATTCTCTAAATCTTCATCTGTAATTTCCTCTGCAATCTCAATAGCAATTCCTAACGCTACTTTATTTACTTCCTTATCAATTGATTCATTATTTTCATTCACTATTATTTCATATATTTTTGGAAGTGGCTTACTAGCGTCAAATTCTATCTTAACTTCTACAATTTCATCATTAACAGCTAAGTCACTTAATTGTTTTCCTAATACACCTATAGTTTTCCAAACACCATTAGTATTTTTAACACTTACTGTAGCTTCACATATATTATCTTTATCTTGAAGGAATACTATATTTTCTACATTTGTTATTCTTGTCATCTTATAAATTAAATTTTCACCATTTCTAACATTTTCAGCTTCAAAAGCAGTTGTTAAATCTTCATCATATAGATAATCCCATCTACCAGTATCAAAAGTACCTTCTACTAAATCAACAGTATCATCTCCAGCATCAGGAACTGTTTTATTAATTTCTACCTCAAATAATTGAACCCAATATCCTGAATTTTCTCCATTAGCAATTATTCTAATATATTTTGCCATTTTACCATTAGCATTTACAGAAGCTACCTTTTTATCTCCTTCTGATGTATATTGTAATTCACCTAATGAAGTCCAATTAATACCGTCTTCTGATATTTGATATTCAGAATTTCTCATATAGTCCATATTTCCAAAGTAAGCAGTTACATCATAAAGAGGTATCTTATTACCTAAATCTATTTGTATATAATGTCCTGCCCCAGATGATTTATCTGACCAATACTTAGTAGACTTATCTCCATCTAAAGCTTTATCTATAGTATAGCTTTGATAAGTTCCTATATTTTGTGAAATAGTTGGTGTTATCTTATATACAGGTATTGCTTTAAAGCTATTAATATCTATATTCTTTGTATTATTACTCTTATTTACTAATCTAATATAAGTTGCAGCAATACTTTCATTAGTCTTCATTACACCATCTGAAATTGTTGTTTCAGCTTCACTCCACTCAATTCCATTTAATGAATATTCAAGTGATAATCCTTCATAATCACTAGCATTAATATTAATCTCTGCTAACTTAATTGCTTTAGGAAGAGCAATTCCTATATAATCATTTTTAGCAAGCTCTAAAGCTGTAATATCGTTTATAGAATATACTCCACTTTCAAGACTTACTTCAATATTTAACTCTTTGTTTAAAGATGTTATAACCTCTGGATCTATTTCTTTAAACATTACTTTTGACATTATATTGCTTGAAGCAGTTATAACATCATTTATAAGTGGTTTAAGTCTTTTTTCTCCTACAGCAACAGCATATTGTACTGTTCCTGAGTCTTCCATTCTATCAACAGTAAAATTATTCATTTCATTTAACTTTTCTGTTGCTAGATTATTGTTATCAAGCCATGTTTCTATTTTACCTTCTTCTGCAGCAATTAATGATTTCATAGCTGCTACCCCTGATTCACCTAATGCTTTATATGCGCCTAAGAATGGTTCTATTTCTGAAAGTAAAGCTTCATTATTTATATTATTTGTAATAGCTTCATAATCTGAAAGGATTATGCTAAATTCATTTAATAGTTCATTTGCAATATCCACTATTGATTTATTATTAGCTATTGCACTTTTTAATGCAGTTATTTTATCTGATAAATACCAAGATTCATCATATTCAAAAGTTCCACTTGCACCACCATCATCCTTAAGGTATGACGTATTAGATGCAAATCGCATAAATTCCTCTTTTATTTCTGGTACAAGCTTTTCTATTGCAGTTTCCCAACTGCTCATATAATCAAAGCTATCTGTATTCCAAGTGTAATCAGCTATACTATATAAAGTAACCTTTGAAGCTTCTGCTTGATTCATTGGATTTGAGAAGAATCCACTAACATTATCTAAGTCTGTATTTAAATTGTGTAAAGGAGCCATAAGAAGTCTTGAATCACAATAGTCATTAACTGGATAATTCCACCAAACTGCTAAATCTTTATCTACTCCTGTTTGTGTCTTTGGCCACTCCATAACATCTTTAGATATATTAGACATAGTTGCATGACCTGTCCACATTACTTGAATATCAGAATGTAAAGTTTGCATAAATGGTTTAAAGTAGTTGTTCATACTTGGTCCCCATGCAGAGTTATATCTTGCAGAAATAACTATCATAGGTGCAACATCACCTTTTGCCTTTACAAACTCAGTATCAATTCTATTAATCCACTCTGCTTGCTTTTTACCATTAGTCCAATCATCTGTATCATCAAATAAAACACCAAATTGTCTTACACCTAAATCATATAATTGTTCGTATTTAGCTATAAGAGCATCGAAGTCTGCTTCAGTAAATTGTAATGTAGCTCCTGGATGAATTGTCCAGCAGAAATTAACATTATTTTCTGCTCCTGCTTGTGCAAGTTCAGCTATTTGTTTAGCTTCTTCTTCTGGATATAAATCCTTCCAATTACTCCTATGGTATGGATCATCCTTTGGAGCATAAATATAAGTATTCATCTTATATTCACTGCAATCTTTCATAAGACTCATTCTTTCTTCATGACTCCATGGAGTTCCATAGAATCCTTCAATAAATCCTCTAAACTCTATTTCAGGATAATCTCCGATTACAACTTCTGCAAATTTATTATTTTCGCTCTTTTCTAAAATTTGCCCTAATGTTAATACAGCATAATATGCTCCATCACTATCTGAAGCCACTATAGATATATTACCCTTTTCATTTTCATCATTACTAGTTTTAATTACATATCCTTCTTTATTATCTAAAGCTTCATTTTCTAATAATTCACTTTCTATACAATTATCACAATGGTCCTTATCTGAAGTTATTATTATATTTGCCTTATCAGATACAACTTCGTCTGAAATATTATATTTTATATCATTTTCTTTTAATATCTCTTCTAACTTATCTACAGTTGCTTCTTCTTGTTCTCCATGAATTACAACATTAACATCTCCTACTAATTCCATTCCTTCTTCTGATAAATAAGTAGTTTCTTGAGGAACTGGATAAACTAAAGAATCCTTCTCTTCATCTGGAACTACTGGTATTGTTGGTAATTCAATTTCACCTTCTAATCCCATTACTTCAACTTCATAAATTCTTGCAGCATTATCACTACCTTGAGTAGGCTTATCTACTATTAACTTAACATATCTAGCTTGAGTTACAGGAATTCTATCCGTAGTTATTCCATCTATATTATTTGTAACCTTTACTACCTCTTTATAATTTTCTCCATCTGAACTAACTTGTACTCTATATGCTTTAGTATTCATTGAAGCAGCTTCTCCACCTGCCTCTGAATGTTTTATAACTATATCTGTTATTGTATCGATTTTTCCTAAATCTATAGTTAAATTATGAGTACTTCCATTATTAGCACACCATTTAGTATTTGATTTTCCATCAACAGCTTTTTCTGGTGATTCAGCTGCTGCAACAAAGCCTGATGCAGTTACTGATTTTCCTAAAGCAAGATTAGTTTTTTCAGTACTTGCTGCATTTGAAACAGTAATTATTCCCTTTTTAACAATCTCATCTTTTCCTAAAGCATTCTTAGCTTTTAATGTTACTGAATATACTCCTTCTTTTTCATAAGTTACAGTTGGATTTTCTTCAGTACTAGTTTCAATATTAGCGCCTGTAAATGTCCATTCAAATTCTGATGATGCCATTGAGCTTAAATTTGTAAATTTAACTTCTTGACCTGGTGCCACAAAAGTACTTGAGACATCAAAATCTGCTATTGCTTCAAAGCTACTATTTAAGGCTTCAGTTATAAACGCTAGTGCAGTTTTTTCTGAAAGCTTTTTACCACTATTTAAACTAGACATATTTGAATTTAATAAACTCTTTAGTCTATCTGCCTCTGAAGTATTCTTATTTGACTTAGCTATTAAGTATTCTAAAGCTAATTTATCATTTTCTCCTAAAAGCTTTAACTTATCTAAGTTTTCACTACAATGAGATAATATTTCACTAGGTAATTCTGCTTTTAATTTATCAGCAGCTTCAATCATATCATTAAATTCTTTATTTAAAATTTCAATTTCAGCAGTAACATCTTGTCCTTTAACTATCTTTCTAAGTAAATCATCCATAGTACTTCTTATTTCTGGCGCATCTCCTCTTCCAGTAGAAGCCCAGCTTGCTTCCATTCTTGATGAATGATTTGCAAATGTTATCATATAAGGGGCTAAGTCGCCATACATTTTTTCTATAGCATTTTCCCAGGATTTTTGATAATCATATTCTGATGTATTCCAAGCATAATCCGCACCTGTTGCTAAAGTTATTTTTGAAAGTTCTGCATGTTCCATTGGATTCATAGTAAAAAAGTCTATTTGACCTTCTAGAGCTTTATCTGCATTATATACTGGCCCTAAAGCTAATTTTTCTTTCATATAGTCTGTAACAGGATAGTTCCACCATATTCCCATTCTTTTCCCATAAACTGAATTTACGAAGTTAGCATTTTCTAAATCTATTCCTTCTGATACAACTACAGGACCTGTCCACATAACCATTATGTCACTATCTAGCGTAGATGAAAAATCAGTTGTATATTTAGTTAACTCATCAATTGTTCCCATAGCATGAGTATCATATTCTGTAGGCACAGTTATAAGAGGTTTAACATCACCTTTAGCTTTAACAAACTCTTTATTAAATCTATTTAGTAATTCAGCTTGCTTAACGCCATCTTTATTACTTATATCATCAAATAATATGGCAAAACTTCTAACTCCCATGTCATATAATGATTGGCATTTATTTATTAAAGCTTGAAAATCTGCCTCTCCATTGTCTCCATCAAAATTAATATCTATTCCTGGAGAAATTGCAAATACAAAGTCTACCTTATTTTCTTTAGACGTTTCAATAAGTTCATTCATTCTGCTCATTTCACTATCTGGATAAGGTTCTCTCCAATTTTCTCTGTGATATGGATCATCCTTTGGAGCATAAATATAAGTATTCATTTTATTATCACCATAAAACTCTATTTGATCTAATCTATCTTCATTAGACCATGGTGTTCCATAAAATCCTTCTACTATTCCTCTTGTCTTCATAGTAGGTTCATCACTTATAACAACATCATTTGAATATTTAGAACTACCGTCATTAACTATCAACTGCGTTAACGTTTTAACTCCATAAAAAGTACCATCTTCATCTTTACCTTCAATTAAAATTGTTCCACCTTTACCTTCACTTGATTCAACAGCAAGTATATATCCTTCTTCTTTTAAGCCTTCTGTACCAGAAATACCTATTTTCTCCTTAGCTTCATCCATTTCTTTAATATCATCTTCTAATTCACCTATTATTAAAGTAGTTGATGATTCATCATAAGTTTCATTAATAGTAATATCATTTGCAATTAAAAACTCTTTTAAAATTCTAATTGCATCTTCATCTGCAACATCTTGCCCCTTTAAATTAATTGATGATGTAATTTTTAAAACACCTTCATTAGTCTCCACACTTTCAGGAACTTGGCTTAATTGTGGTATGCTTATACTTACTTCTTCATTAACATCAGCAAAAGCATCAATTTTAGTTATAGTTAGACCATTAATAATAAACACACTAGCCATAGTTGTTGCTAATATTCTTTTTAACATCTCTCTTTTCACATCTTTTCCCCCTATTATATTTACGTAATAATTAAAAAGTAGACCATTAATTAACATTTATCTCTCTTACTTTTAATAATAATCCTTTTTGTAATTATTTACAACTATGTAATTTTATTCTCATTATTTTTTTCTTATATCTATTTAAGTTTTCCCTAATTTTTATTCCAGATTCATGAAATTTTATCAAATGTAATGCCCATTCTACCATATATATTTTTACATAATAAAAGAGGCTGTATTATTGATATACTAGCCCCCAATCTTTACCTTAAACTACTTATTAAATTGTCAATTGACCAAACTCTTTTATCTCCTAATAAACTTTTAGATATATTAAATAAGGCCTTATCCTCTGTAACTAATATTAACTCTGAATTTATATAACAAGTATATAAATTTAATAAATCTACTTGAGACAGTTTATTTTTTTCTTTTTTATCTTTAGTTTCATAATCAAAGATTAAATAAAATCCACTTATATCTTTTTTATCTATTTCTATAGATACTGGTAAAAGTTCGCAAAATCGTTGACTTAGTATATAATTGCCTTTATATTTTCTTTTTTCTTTTATTGAAATTTCCTCTAAAACATCTTTTAATATTACTATTTTATTTTCTTTTATTAGTTCACTTAAGTTATCCTCATTTCTTTCCCATAATTTAATTATTATATTACTATCTATCAAATATCTATTCATTGCTATCATTCCTAATCATTTATTTTCTATAATTATATTAAATTAAAAATAAGTAAGTATAATTTAAAGCTCAATATTTATTTTTATCAATTATTTTTTACTTACTCAAATTTTTATAAATTAATAAAAAATAGGATGATTTAAGTCATCCTATTTTATGAAACTTCTTCTTCTTTTTTTGGTAAATTCGCAATATCTATAGTTCTTAAATTTAAAATTTTAATAACTGTTTGTAATAAATAAAATTCATGACCACTATCGGAAACTAATCCCTCTACTAATCTCCATGTAGAATTTTCATTATCTCTAGCCCAAGCTGTAATATTATGCGTATCTACACCATATTCAATACTATTAATCTTATAAGTAAAATTAAAAGCTCTATAAGTTAATTTATTAATATCATCAATTAACTTCTCTTTAATTTCATCTACAAAACCTTCAAAAATATTTCTATTAATTTTTATATAATTTTGGCTACATTCAGTTATACTTTCATAAACTTTACATTTTCTTTCTTCTATAATTATATTAAGTAAAATCATCTCTCTACTATTACTTAAATAATATTTATTGATTTCATCACTTTCATTTAATAATTTTTCTAATAAATTATTAAAATAACTTATATAAATCAAAAGTAACATATCATTAGTATCAAATTCTTTTTCTAAAATTTTTATCTTACTAATTATAGTATCTAATATAGTTTTAATTTTTTCTTCGTTGTTAAGTAGATAATATTCTTTTAATATTGTTAAAATATTTTCTTCATAAAGATCACTTTGAATATTATTATCTTTTATTTTGTTATCATTATAAATAACTTCATCTTCATTTTTAATTTTACTATCTATATCTTTATCATTTAATGATTTACTTTCTAACTCTTCTTTTTGTTCTAGCTTTTCAGAAGAACACTCTTCACTTAAAATAATATTCTCTTCTAAATCAATATTATTATTTCCTAAAATTAATACTTCAATTTCCTCTTTATTTTCTTTTGTTGCATAATTATTTTCATCTTCTAAATACTTTTCTTTTATTATCCTTAATTCTTCTTCTAACACCTTAATTTTTTCATTAGCTGAAGTTAAACTTTCTTTATATTCTTCTATTTGTATTTTATTCTCTTCAATTATTTTTAGTAATTCTTCAATTTTATTTTTTTCATTTTCTTTTTTTAATTTTAAAAAATTAAATTTCATACGCCATCCCACAATCTTCTATATTAGACTATATTTTTATTTTTTATTATAGTATTTTATATCCACATTGTCTAATGTAAATAATCCCATAACCATTTAAAAATAATTTTTCTATATTTACCATCACTATCCTCAAAGTTAAAGCAGTAAATATATTTATAACATTAAATTATTTACTGCTCTTACTTATTATTATTCTTTTAATATTGTAGAATTCCTCTTTTTATTTATAAAACTCTTCTTGCTCTTCCTATAGAACTCCATGGAACTTGTCTTATTCCTATTAATCCTCCAGTAGTTGATGAATCTATCCACATATTATCTCCTATATACATTCCTACATGTCCAATAGATGTGGTGAATAATAAATCACCAGCTTTTACTTCACTTAAGCTAACTTCATATCCTGCTTCGATTTGATTATAAGTTGTTCTACCTATATGAATATTAGCTTTTGCAAAAGCCCACTGCATAAGACCTGAACAATCAAAAGCACGGTAACCTTGATCTACAAATGCTTCTGCATGATTATATTCTCCAGCCGCCGCATCTACAGGAAATCTATTTTTAAGAATCTGTAAATTTGCTGTTGTAAGCTCTTCTCCAGACCCCCCCCATACATATGGACTTCCTATATGACTTTTAAGCTCATTTAATATAATCTCATATGAATTAGATACTGATTCATTAGTTGAGCCATTGCTAGATATATTAAAACTTATATAATCAACACTTACATATCCTACTGATCCATTAAAGTTTATTTTATACCATGCTCCTTCTTGACCCACTACGTCTACAACTGTCCCATTTAATAAATAACCTAAAACAAAAGAACTTCCATCTGCACTTTGACGTACTCTTAGATTTGAACCTTCTACATTAATAACTTGTCCTTTTTTTATTGTTACACTACCATCTGGTGTTGCTTCTGGAGTTGGATTATTAGGTGTTACTTCTGCATTTGCTTTATCCATAGTTATATATTCTTTACTAACATATGCTATAGAATTATTATAACTAATTTTATACCATGTACCTTCTTCACCAATTATATTTACAGTATCTCCTTCATATAAAGATCCTATTATTGCTGAACTAGTTGAAGAACTTTGTCTAACTCTTAGGCTTAACCCATCTAAATTATAAGCATATCCTATTGCATTCATCTCTGTAGTATTTCCACTATTACTACTGTTATCGTTATTTGTTCCATCAATTAAAATATAATCACTATGCACATATCCATAACTATTATTATATTTTATTTTGTACCATTCACCTTCAGTTCCTACTATAGATACAGTAGTATCATCTACTAAATATCCAATAATAGATGCATTTAATGACGCACTACTTCTTACTCTTAAATTAGGAGCTGCATCATACACTCTTCCTGTTGTTGTAATTTCATAAGATGGTAAATATAATTCTTTAACGTAATCCCCATGCACATATCCCGTAATACCATTATAACTAATTTTATACCATCCATTACTATTTGATATTATATCAAATGTAGTACCTTCAGTCATTGTAGTAAGTATGCTTGAACTTGTAGATGCTTCTGCTCTAACTCTTAAATAGCTACCATCTACATTTACAACTTGTCCCCTATTAATAGTTGCTACAGCCATATTTTCTGTGGCATATGCTGGCACAGATTTTAATGCTATTGTTGCACCTACTACCCCTGAAACAGCAAGTAACTGTTTTATTTTCTTTCTTTGCATCTTTTAATCACCTTTTCATCATAAACTTTTATAAAACAATTATTTTTTCACATTAAACATTATAAACATTCTTCTATTATTTTACCATAATTTTCACATATTCTATCAATATTTTTATTAATTTCTTAAAAGCAGCTTTACTTTTTATTTAATTTACATTTTTAGGCAGCTATTTTATTTGTTTTACAATTTTTCTCTTGCAAAAATATTAAATTTCATATTAGTTATATCTTTTATAAAATTTAAAATATTACTTATAAATAAACATATATACCACATAATATATTATATCTATAATAAGGATGGTGATTTTTTGAGTAAAATATCTATAATCGGAGCCGGTTCTATTGGTTCAACAACAGCATTTGCATTATTACAGAAAGGTATAGCTAGAGAAATTGTTATAAATGATATTAACCAAGAAAAAGCATTAGGTGAAGTTTTAGATTTAATGCATGGAAGTTCTTTATGTCCACCATGTAATGTTACATTAGGTAGTGTAGACGACACTAAAGATTCTGATATTATTATAATAACTGCAGGATCTCCTCAGAAACCTGGTGAAACTAGACTAGATTTAGTAGATAAAAACTATAAAATTTTCCAAAACTTTATTCCAAAACTTGCTAGCCTAAGTCCAAATTCAATATTACTTGTAGTTTCTAATCCAGTTGATATACTATCATATATGACTTATAAACTATCAGGTTTTCCAAAAGAAAGAGTCATTGGCTCTGGAACTGTTCTTGATACTGCAAGACTTAGAAGCCTTCTTTCAAAATACTTTAGAATTGATGGAAGAAATGTTGAAGGATTTGTTCTTGGAGAACATGGAGATAGTGAGTTTGTAACTTGGTCATCATTAAGAGTTGGTAGTATTCCTGTTAAAAGTTTTTCAGAGCAAAATTCAATTTCTTGGGATAAAGAAACAGAAAATGTTATTGCCGAGGATGTTAAAAATTGTGCTTATGAAGTAATAAAAAGAAAAGGCGCTACTGCCTTTGCTGTTGCTGTTGCTCTTGTTCGAATTGTTGAAGCTATATTAAGAGATGAAAAAACAATATTAACCCTTTCTACATTGCTAAATGATTATTTAGGAGTAAGTAATACCTATTTAAGTGTTCCTACTATAGTAGGTAGAAATGGAATTGAAAAAGTTCTCGATATTCAACTCTCTACCGAAGAACAAGAAAAATTTATATCATCAGCTAATCTAATGAAACAATACATCACAAGAATTGACTCTCACTAGATTTCAGCTACACTAACTATTTTGGTATAGCTCAAAGTTGATTTAAAGTTATACAAAAAAGTATGATATACTTAGAAGAAATTATTCTGACTTCTATAATCTTATATCATACTTTTTCTATTAACTTTATATTGTAATTTAACTATATATGTCTGAAAATTCAATACTAACTCTTTCTACATTGTTTTCAAAGGCATTCTTAGATTCTAAAATCTTTTCTTCTTTTGCTTTTACTATTGGCAAGCTAACTGTAAATGTACTTCCTTTATTTAATTCGCTCTTAAGTTCTATATTTCCATTATGTAATTCTACTATTGATTTAACTAGTGCTAATCCAATTCCACTTCCTTCATTTTCTCTATAAGTAGCTCTATCAACTTGAGTAAATCTATCAAAAATTTTCTCTTGCATTTCTATTGGAATTCCTATCCCTGTATCTATTACTGAAATAAAAACATTTTCATCATCTGTTTTTATTTCAACATTTATTTCTCCACCACTTTTAGTAAATTTTATTGCATTGGATAATAAATTAAGTATTATTCTCTCAATATTATCTGGATCACATGCAATTATCAACTCTTCAATATCTGTATCAAATATTAAAGAAATTCCTCTACTTTCAACATAACAAACTGCTGATAAAGTTATGTCTTCCACTAGATTGACTATGTCACAATTAGTCTTCATTAATTTAAAACTCGCAGAATCTATTTTGGTTATATCAATTAAATTGCTTATTAACCTATGAAGCCTATTTGTATTCTGCTTGCAAATATTCATGTACTTTGAAAATTTTTCATTTTTATAATTATCATTTATAGTTGTAACTTCAATCATTTGATTTGCAGTATATAAAATATTTAAAGGTGTTTTTAATTCATGAGATACATTTGCAAAAAAATCTGTTCTAATTTTCTCTGCTATTTCAAGCTTTTTATTAAACTTTATTAACTTACTATTATTTATGTAATCATTAGCATGATATGTATATATCCTGTAAGAAATTATGCTTGAAAAAATTAATGTAAAAATAACATTTACTATACTATCCATAACCCCTTTAGTCCCACTTGGTAAAGAAAGTAGATATATTAAAATAACAATAGAAGCTACTAAATTATTGGTAATGCTAATTATAGGTGGAAAATATACTAAAGCACTAATACAAAATGAAATTATTATATAAGCAGAAATTTGGCTAGTATTATAAAATAAATCTATGGACATAAATATACACCAATAAAATATAATACTACAAAAAATCCAATAAATTATTTTATTAGATCTTAATGATATCCTTTTAAATAAGAATTTATAATAAAAAAACCATGCTATAGCTACAATTGTCATAATTATATGTGATAAATATAAGTAGTAAAGAGGTTTATTTCCACTAGCTAAACAATTATAATAAAAAATATCAATAAAAATAAGAATGATATTCAATGGTATTAATATTAGTATTGGATAATTACTCCTTTTAATATTAATATTTACTCTCGCTTTCTCAAACTCATTATATTGCTCAATTGATTCAAACTTTTTATCTACTCTTATAAAATTTTTAATGTAATTTTCAAACATCACTTTCTCCTTTTGTTTAACCATTTGCATTACATATTATAACAATTTTATACATTATAATCAATTTATCATTAATCTAATTTTATTAAAAATATAATATCTTAGTTAATGATATACATAAATATCTAAACTAAGATATTATATAAATTTATATATTAATCCATTGTTTCATTAAGGATTTTATTCATATACTCATATTGCAATAATTTGATAACAGCAGGAGCTCGTCCTCCAACTGGAACTCCATTAATTTCTTTAGCTGCTACAATAAATTTAGTTGTGCTAGATAACATAACTTCATCCGCTTCCATCATATCTTTTATCGTAAATGGTATTTCTTCTATATTCATATTATTACTATTACAAATATTTAAAATATTTTTTCTTGTTATACCAGCTAAAATTAATCTATTTGTTGGATGAGTCTTTAATACGCCGTTTTTAATTATATAAACATTACTATAAGATGCTTCTGTTACAATATTTCCTCTGTGAAAAATAGCTTCTTCACAACCACATTCACTTGCTTTTTGAGATGCCATTACATTAGGAAGTAAATTTAAAGTTTTTATATTACAATGAAACGCTCTTGTGTCGGGAACTGTTATAAGCTTAACTCTTTTCTTATAGTTTCCTATATCATTAAAAGGTGTTATTGTAATATATAAATTCCCCTTTATATCTTTGTTGTATTTATGACTTCTTTGAGCTGTTCCTCTTGTAACCTGAAAATATACCAATTGTTCATCAGCATCCACTTTTTTTACTAGATCATATAATATATCTTTTAGTTCCTCTTTTGTATATGGAATTATTATCTTTAGCATTTCTGCACTTTTATATAACCTTTCAATGTGATCATTTAATGCAAATATTTTATGATTTACTGTTATTACAACCTCATAAATACCATCTCCAAAATAAACTCCCCTATCTAACATAGGAATATTTATATCTTCAATAGCTCCTATATTTCCATTATAATATCCTAAATTCTCCACTTACCACTATCCCCCTTATAAATTTTAGGCAAGTAATACTCTTATATGCCTTACACTATACTATATGCTTAATTATTTTTACTTATATACAACTATATTGCTTATCATTGATTTTATTTTATTTAATTATTGTTATATGAGAAATTGTACATTTTATTTTAAAATACTAAGATGTATTTAAATTAAATTACTTTTAACTTAAATACATCTTAACTTTATTTTTCACTTCTAAATTTATTAATCATATCATTTTTTAAGTTCCATAACTTAGGAGATAAATCTACATAATAGTCTTGTGGATTAGTAAATCTTTTTACCTCATCCCATAAAAAACTTACCTGTTCTATACAATAGCTTCTTATTGTTTCTAGATTAGGGGATTTATATACACATTCTCCATTTAAAATTACTGGAACCTGTAATTTTTTTGCATAAAAATTAGTTATAGTTTTTCTTTTCCATGTATAAATAGGATCAAAAATTTCATATTCTTTACTATCATCTATTATTTCATCTGCTAAAGTTAACACATCTGCAATTGCCATATTATTTTCTTTATTAAATAATCTCCATACAGTTTTATATCCTGGATTTGTTACTTTTTCTATATTTTCAGAAAGCTTAATTCTTGGAGCTATTTTTCCATCTTCTTCAACTGCAACTAGTTTATAAACGCCTCCAAATACTGGTTCAGATTTTGCAGTAATAAGTCTTTCTCCTACACCAAAGGTATCAATACAAGCTCCTTGATTCATAAGATCACTTATTATATATTCATCTAGGCTATTTGAAGCAATTATTTTGCACTCTTCTAATCCATTTATATTTAATATTTTTCTCACTTCTTTAGAAAGATATGCTAAATCACCACTATCTAATCTTACACCTTTAAGCTTTTTTCCTTGAGGCTCTAATATATTCTTCGAAACCTTAATAGCATTAATTATTCCTGATTTTAAAACACTATATGTATCTATTAATAAAATACAGTTATCTGGATAAGTCTTTGCATATGTTTCAAAAGCCTTATACTCATCTCCAAATAATTGTATCCATGCATGTGCCATTGTACCAACAGCTTTAACATTAAATATTCTATCTGCTATAGTTGTTGCAGTTCCATCAACACCACCTATATAAGCTGCTCTAGCACCATAAATTGCTGCATCATACCCTTGACTTCTTCTAGCTCCAAGTTCTAATACCTCTTTTCCTTCTGCTACTCTTCTTATTCTATTTGCTTTAGTGGCAATAAGACTTTGATGGTTTATAGTTAAAAGCAGCATAGTTTCTATAAGTTGTGCATCAATAACCTTTGACTTTACTGTAATCAATGGTTCATTAGGAAATACTGGAGTTCCTTCTTCAATTGCATATAGATCTCCTGTAAATTTAAAGTTTAATAAATACTCTAAAAATTCCTCACTAAATAATTTTCTACTTCTTAAATATTCTATATCACTTTCTGTAAACTTTAAGCTTTCTATATACTCAATAACTTGTTCTAATCCTGCTACTATTGCAAATCCTGCCTTGTCAGGATTTTTTCTAAAAAACATATCAAAATAAACTATAGTATCTTTAAGATTATTTTCAAAATATCCATTTGACATAGTAAATTCATAAAAATCAACAAGCATACTTAAATTTCTTTCATTTTTAAAATCAATATTTGACATAATTAATTCTCCTCATAAGTAATAGTACTACTGTCTATTTATATTATTTTTTACTATGTTGTACATATTATGCCTCAAATTACACTCCATATTTTTGAAAATAAATAAATCACTCCTAAGATTATTGTATCTACAATTTAATCTCTGGAGTGATCTCTTATATATTAATTTATTTTACATTGTAAACTTCATAATACTTTTCTTTTAAATATTTAATAAAATATTTAGCATTAAGTTCTTCACCTGTAATATTTTTAATTAGCTCATTAGGAGTATATAATTTCCCATTTTTGTGAACTTTTTCATTTAACCATACCTTTACTGTATTAAAATCGCCCTTAGCGACTTCATTCATAACTTCTGGTTTTTCTTCTAAAAGTTTATAATACATTTGAGCACCATAAATATTTCCTAAAGCATAGCTTGGGAAGTATCCAAACATTCCACCTGACCAATGAACATCTTGAAGAATTCCTTCACTATAATTGCTAGCTTCAACACCTAAATACTCTCTATACTTTTTGTTCCAAAGCTCTGGTAAATCATCTACACTTATATCTCCATTTATTAATTCTTTTTCAATTTCATATCTTATTATAATATGCAGACTATAAGTTAACTCATCTGCTTCTGTTCTTATTAAAGATGGTTCTACATAATTTATAGCTTCATAAAATTCCTCTAAATTAACACTATCAAAATCTTTAAAATACTTTTTAGCTAACGGTAATAAGTATGAACAAAACTCTTTACTTCTTCCTATGATATTTTCATAAAATCTTGATTGTGATTCATGAATAGCCATAGAAATAGCAGCTTGAAGACCTGTATCTTTTAAATCATCTCCAATGTTTTGCTCATAAATTCCGTGTCCACCTTCATGTATTGTGCTATATAAAGCTGATGTAAACTCATCCTCATGATAATTAGTTGTAAGCCTTACATCATTCTTACTTATATTAATTGTAAAAGGATGTACACTTTCATCTAATACTCCTGCATTTAAATCAAAGCCTATACTTTTTAATATTTCTAAGGATAATTCTTTTTGTTTATTTGTATCAAAATGACCATTTAAAAATTCCCTATTAATCTTCTTATTGCTAGATTTTATATTCTTAAGTATCTCTATAATTCCATCTCTTAACTCTGAAAAAACTTTATCTAACTTTTTTACCGTTAGACCACTTTCATATTTATCTAACAAAGTATCATATTTATTCTCTTCATAACCCCAATATTCAATAAATTCCTTTTGAAAATTAATAATTTCTTTTAAATTATCTTTAAATCCTTCATAATCATTATTTTCCTTAGCTTTTTCCCAAGCAATTTCAGCTTTATTGGTTGCAGATATATATGCAACGTATCTATCTTCAGGAATTTTTTTAGTTTCATTATAATCCTTTTCAAGTTCTTCTAACATTCTTAACTCTAAAGTATTCATTTTTTCTTTATTTACATTTAACGATTCTATAAATCCTAAAACTTTATCACTAGTTGTTTTCTTAAATACCTCACCTGATAAATAACTAATAACATCAGATCTTGTTTCTCCAGCTTTACTTGGCATACTAGTTCTCATATCCCAATACACTAAAGATATTGCTTCATTTAACTTATTAACTTCAGATATATGTTCTTTTACTTCGTTAAATTTTTCTTTTAAATTCATTTATTTTTCCCCCAATTTATTTAATGATAAATTCTTTATATAATCTTTTATTTCTCACCTAAGTGAAAGTCAAAATAATTATAATTCCTTAACTAATACATATCTTCTTAGTCCACCATATTTTATTTTATCCTTCTTAATTTCATAGCCTAAACTTTTAAAAGTATTTACGCTAAATTCATTATATGGCGATGCAGTTGCACAAACTATTTTAGTATTGTTTTCTATTGCAATCTTTTCTAGCTCTTCACATATAATTCTTTGAAGTTTGTTCCCTCTATATTCTTCTCTAACTACTGTTGACTCTATTTGTCCGACATTTAATAGCTCTTCACCTTTTAATTCAATGTCATATCCATAGTTCCCTTTATCATATCCTTTTTTAGCATATACACCCATAGCAATGATTTCATCATCCTCTGTTACATATCCTATTATTTTACCTTTTCCTTTTATGTACTCTTCAAATTCTTCCTTTTCAGTATCTGCATACAATTCTTTATTTTCTAAACCATCGATTATTATTTTTTGAAGTTCCATTATTTTATCTATATAATCTAAATTTAATTCTTTCATTTTAGCTTCTACTAATTGTCCATCTTTTCTTTTCAACTTTAGTATTTTTCTCATTTCTATCACCTCTAATTGATATTTTATCAAAACTACTCTTAATAATCCAAAGTTTTCTATTAATATAAATTATTTCTTAAATAAAAATATCATCTTAATTCTTTAAAATTAAAGCGATACTTTTAGAAGTAACTCTATTTTCTCTTACCCAGCTTATCATTTCATCTGAAATATCAAAACCATATACTTTTAAATTAGATATATTACTCCTTTTATTATTATTTTTTAAAATATTACTATATAAATAACCACAAGTAAAGCATGCTTTTTCTTTACTTGTGGCTATATTTAATGAACTATATACATAATATAATCTGAATTATACCAAGCTTCCATAAACTGTTCTAATTTATATTCTACTCTAACACTTTCATCATCTTCAGCTGCAGGATCATTTACAACTACATATTGCTCACCATTTTTATTGCTAAATCCACAAACTACTATTAAATGTCCGCTTGTTGTAAGTGGAGCATTTTCTATATATGGATATTTATCATTATCTATATCATTAGTGTATTTAACACTTGTTGCTACTGGATACCCATCTTCAATTTCATTTTTTAAATCCTCTAAACTACCAAACTTAACATAAGCTTGATGTCCTAAGCTTCCAGCAAAAGCAACATTATATACCCAATTACCAAATCCATCATAATTATAGTCATAAGAACTCCAAGCAACATCTTCGACTATTAAATTTTCACCTAATCTATTTAATAGCATTGTCATACTTGTTGGACTACATATTCTACTTGCAATTCTTTTATCTCTAAGCATTTGTGATATCTTTGGAGTTTCTATAACCTTTTCTACAATACTTAAATTTATATCACCATTAAAAGCATCTATAACTTTATTTTCACTATTTATATATGATACTGTAATTCTCGTTAATATAGGAGTTACTTTAGAGCTTTTTGAATACAATTTTACTCTCACTTGAATTTTATTAGCATAAGTTTCATCACCTTTAATAATAAGTGTATCTGTATCAACCTTAGCTAAATTACAAGCTGTACTTTTAGATGCCCTTTCTATACCTGTTCCCCACACTCCCCAAGATAGCCATTCTGTCCACTGAGAAGTATTGGTATATGCTCGTGCTTCAACTTCAATATAAGTTTTTTCTGGTGTTTCTGCATTCCATGAAAGAATAAGTTTATTAAAATCTTCTGTATCAATTACTTCTGAAATAAAGGTTCCCTCTTTGACATATTTTCCATTTTTACTTTTTAATACTATAGTATCTTCTTTAATATTATTATTTAAGCTATTATTATTATCTCGTATTATATCTACATTTTCTAAAATACCTTTATTAAATTCATTTTTTCCTTCTATAAAGATTAAATTTCCATTAATAGCCCTTTCATTTACACCATCCTGATTATTCACTCCATCTACTCCCTTATTATTATTTTTATATGTTGAGATAATAGCATATAATCCTATAAATACTATAATACAAATGCTTATACCTATAATTTTTTTATTCTTTTTCATTAAATTAAAAAGCAGCCCTCCTATTTATTATTACTAATAAATAATATGCGCTGCTCTTTTAAATATACACTTTATATAGTTTTTATTATCTTCTTATAGATTGTGCCATTCTTCTATAAGTATGTCTTACACCTCTTATAGTTACAGATAATTTCATTATATTTTCAGGTAATGCCATTCCAAAAGTTCCACAATCACCAATATGTTGAATATCAGCTCCTGCCATTTTAGACATTAAAGCTATTTTTTCTATAACAGCTTCACTTGCACCTTCTTGTGAAGTACCTATAGTAGTCATTGCTAATGCACCTGCTTCATGAATTGCATCTACCATTTTTTTAGCTAAATCTTCAGTAAATCCTGGCACTGTTCCTGGCGCTGGGAATAAAACTACATCTGCTCCACATTCTACAAAGCTTTTTACAACCTTTTCATCATAAATATTTCCACTACCTGCCCCATGCATTTTTCCTGCAATAATTAAAGTACTATCTCCTAAAACTTCTTTTGCTAGCTTAATTCCTTCACAAATAGTTTCTTCTGTAATTCCTGTACTTGGATTTCCTGTAATTACTATATGATTAAATCCATATTCTTTTACCTTTTCTAAGTTTGCTCTATTTAATCTATATCCTGTCTCATATGTGCTTCCCTCTGGTACTGGCTCCATATTAACACCAATTAATCTACCAACTAAACTTCTTATATTTCTTATATAATTTTTATCATTTATATTATTCTTTATTTCTTCAGTTATAATATTATATGCTTTCTCTATACCATCTGATAAATTAGCATTTCCAAATCCAAAAACATATGGTTTTTCAAAATTAAAAGTATTAAGAGTAATCATATCTGCTCCGAAACTTGCTGCAAGCTCTGGGTTAGATACTTCTCTAATATAAGGTGTATAGCTTATTATTGTCTCTGACATTACTGTTCTACCTTCTGAATTCTTAATAATATCTTTTAATTCCTCTTTATTAAGAGATTCTATATCTCCATTAGTTAATTCAAATATTCTCTTCATTGTTATACCTCTTCCCTCTTTTATTTTCACATAAGTAATTAATACATATCCAAATAAACATTTACATAAATTAAAAAATAAATTAAATTTTTAATTACTTGAAAGCAAATTTATTTTTAAAGGATTACATATTAAAATTACATGTCCATTATACAAGCTTATAATTAATTTGTCATTACCTAAAAAGTTAATAAATAAAAATCTTTATCAAACTATGTATTCTAGTACACATTGATTTAATAGCTCATTACTTTCCTGCTATAAAACAAACTTTACTACCAATATATTGGGGAATAATATTAAATTATTATATAAAGTCAGTAAATTTACAGCAAATTAATAGTTCAAAAGTAAAAGATGCAAAAATAATTGAAGCTGGCAACAATATAATGCGAACAAAAAAGTATGAGCATATTAATAAGCATACTCATACTTTTTTGTCATTAAAATTGTTTCTAATATCTATATTAAAACCTAACCTAATTAAAATATGCTATGAATTATATTTGTAATAAATCCCGTATGTTCATTAAATATATTTATACCAATAAGAATAAGTATTACTCCACCAACAAGCTCTGCATAATCTTTGAATAACCCACCAATTTTCTTTCCTGCTATAACACCAATAAAACAGACTACAAATGTTATAACACCAATAATAAGTGATGATGAAACTATATTAACATTTAAAAATGCAAAACTAATCCCCACAGCTAACGCATCAATACTAGTTGCTATAGCTAAGCTTGTTAATTCCTTATTAGATAATGATTCATCTTTAGCATTATACTCCTTGTCTAATGTAGTACTTACTTCACTAACTGCCTCCTTATTACTATCCTTTGCTTCTTTACGATTTTCATAGAATTCATGTATCATCTTTCCGCCTAGTATAGAAAGTAATATTAATGCAACCCAATGGTCTATGGACTTTATATATCCCTCAAAGCTTATTCCAAGTATCCACCCTATTAAAGGCATAGCTGCTTGGAATACTCCAAAGAAAAGAGCTATTTTTATAGCCATTTTTTTTGTTAAATTTTTAAGTGTCATTCCCTTTGTTACTGATACAGCAAAAGCATCCATAGCTAAAGCAAATCCAGTAAGTATAATTGTAATTAAATTCATAAGTTTACTCCCTTTCTTATAATTTATATTTATAAAAAACCTACCCTGTAGATTATTGTTATTCTATATTATAAAAATTATCTACAGTTTTAATTTTTTATTTTTAAAAATAAAAAAATAACGAGATTCATGGATGCTAAAATAACATCCATGAGTCTCGTTATTTAAGATTAAACCAGGTTGCCATATGCAAACCATTATGTTGGCCTAATCACACTTTCATGCTAACTACTCCCTCACAGGAACTAATATAGTATAATACTTTATATAATAATTTGTCAATTTAATATATAAATAAATTATCTACCTCTTGTAGTTTTTCTTTTTAAATACATTCCATCTCCTTTTTCCCCAATAAATTTATTATCTCGAACAATAATCTTTCCTCTTAATATTGTCATTATAGGATAGCCTTTCACCTTTATCCCTTCATATGCACTATAATCAACATTTGAATGCAAATCTTTACTACTTAAGATAACTTCCTTATTAGGATCTATGATAACTATATCAGCATCTGAACCAATTGCAATTGTTCCTTTTTTAGGATATATTCCAAAAATTTTAGCTGGATTAGTTGAACATACTTCAACAAACTTATTAATATTTATTTTTCCATTCATTACGCCCTCTGAAAAAATTAAAGGTATTCTTTCTTCAACACCTGGCGCTCCATTAGGACATTTTATAAAGTTATCTTTTCCTAACTTTTTATCATTATTAAAAGAAAATGGACAATGATCTGTTCCTATAGTTTGAATATATCCATCCCTAATTCCCTTCCATAAAGCAATACCATTGTACTTTTCTCTAAGCGGTGGACTCATTATATATTTTAATCCTTCTTTATTAGGTAATTTATATTTACTTTCATCTAAAATTAAATATTGTGGGCATGTTTCTACATATAACTCTTGACCATTTTCTCTAGCCATTTTTATATAATCTAATGCTATTTTTGTAGATAAGTGTACAATATATAAATCTTTATAATTAGCTATTTTAGCTATATTTATCATTCTATTTACAGCTTCACCTTCAGTTTCTTCTGGCCTACTTAAACTATGAAATATTGGTGACTTTAATCCATTCTCTTCATAATATTTGCGCAAATATTGAATTACTCCATGATTTTCACAATGAATCGCTGTAATCCCATTAACTTCTTTTAGCTTTTTAAATATTTTAATAATATCTTCATCTTCGATTTTATAATCATAAGTTAAATAAGCTTTAAAACTATTTATTCCATCCTCTTCAACTATTTCTTCTATTTCATTTAAAATATCATTATCTACATGTTGAATGACACCATGGAATCCATAGTCAATAACAGCATTATTGTCTGCATAGCTATGATATTTGTTAATTTGATATCTTAACTCACATCCTTGTGGTCCAAATCCTATATGATCAATTATAGTGGTTGTCCCACCACATGCTGCAGCAATAGTTCCTGTATAAAAATCATCATTTACTACTAAATTGCCTACATGTAAATTAAAATGAGTATGTACATCTACTCCTACTGGAATTACATACTTACCACTAGCATCTATAATTTCAGTTTTATTTTTATTATAATTTAAATTTTCTCCAATCTCTTTTACAATTCCATCTTCTATATAAATGTCGCCTTTAAAAGTATCACTTGAAGTCACTATAATCCCATTTTTAATTAATAATGACATAACCGCCCCCTATATAATCACTTATACCAAATTCACTTTATATACTACTTCCTATATATTATATTTCCTAATTTATAAATTTATTTCTTTCATTATTACATTGATAAAAAATTAAAAAGTTAGTAATTAACATATTTAATGGTTAACTACTAACTAATAACTATTACTCTATTCCTTTAATAGTAAATTTAAATGTCATATCTCTATTTGATGGTATTAAATATTCATCATGTGGCATAGCTCCCCAACTATCGTCACCACCAATACCACTATTCATTAATGATACTCTTATAACTGTATGATATACTTTAGGCAACTCATAATGATGATATGCATTTTCAAGTTCATGTGGAGTATATGGAAGTGCACTAAAATTAAAGTTATCTCCTTTAATTATTAATCCATTCTCTAAATTATCTGTAACACTAACCCATTTAACATCTGTTTTATTACCACACTCTTGTGGAATAACATATTTTGATAAATTATCACTTACTTTATTCTTATGAACTCCAAACCTTGCACCTTTATTTCTATCACAGTAATTTTCTTCCTTTCCTTTTCCAAACCAAGTTATATTTTCATATATACATGGAACTGTAAAAATCATTCCAAAATCAAGCATATTAGGTAAATTATCTACTGCTTTATACTCCATTTTAATATCTATAGTTCCATCAACTAGTGTAGTATATGTTACATAACATTTACTTTCTGGAACTGTTGGAAAACTATACGTATAAGTAATTTTTGCACTATTCTCATCATAAGAAGTATTAATGTTTATAACCTTTGCATAAAGACTTGCTATCTTCCACATAGCACAGTTATATGCCATAAAGTTCCCCCTATCATTATCTGTTGGAGCATGCCAAAAATTAGGTTTAGGAATAGTATCTATAAATTCTTTTCCATTATACTTGTAAGAAATCATACCTCCATAATTTTTAGAATATATTACTTCAAACTTTTCTCCTCTAACTCCAAAATTAATACTGCAATCACTTATAACTATTCTACTTTTATCAGTTGTTATATTATTTTTAACTAAATCTTCATTATACTTTTCTATTACTTCATAATAATCTTGACCAAAAGCCACCTCATAACCTTTATTACCCCATAAAGTATCTTCCTTTAATATTGCTTTTACATCTATTGTATAATTTCCAATATCACTTCCCCTAGTTATAGGTAATTTAATTTCTATTTTATTTCCTGGTTCCACAGATACATCTAATTTACCTGCTTCTATAACCTTTCCATCTTGTAAATGCTCCCATATGAAATCATATCTATTTAAATTTATAAATAAATTATCATTTTTAATTATAGCTTTATTAAAATTAACATCTATTTTTATATTTTGATAGTTGAATTTTACTTCCTGCATTTTAGGAGATTCTTTTCTATCAGCATAAACAATACCATTAACACAGAAATTATAATCTGTAGGTCTATCATCAAAATCTCCTCCAAAAGCAATATAATCTTCTCCATATATATCTTTAGTCATTAATCCTTGATCTATAAAATCCCATATAAATCCTCCTTGATACATAGGATATTTTTCTTCAAGCTCTATATACTTATGCATACCTCCATTAGAATTTCCCATAGCATGAGTATATTCACATAAAATAAATGGTTTTTCAGGATTGTTATTCAAATATTCTTCTATGTCAGTTACCTTAGCATACATACGGCTCTCCATATCTGAAGAATCATTAAATCTTCTATCATTAAATACACCTTCATAATGCACTAATCTACTAGTATCTCTATTTCTGAAATACTCTGACATTAAATAAATATTCTCGCCACCAAAAGATTCATTTCCACAAGACCATATTAATATAGATGGATGATTTTTATCTCTTTCAAGCATTGATTTTGCTCTATCTAATACACATTCTCTCCATTCTAATTTTGAATCTGGAACAATATGCTTTGTATTTATCTTTCCTGCTCCTTGCCATGTTCCATGACTTTCTAAGTTGGTTTCATCAATTACATAAAGACCATATTCATCACATAAATCATAAAATTCACTTTGATTTGGATAGTGTGATGTTCTAACTGCATTAATATTATTCTTTTTCATAGTCTTTATATCCCAAATCATTTCTTCTCTGCTTAAACATCTCCCTGTATAACAACTAAATTCATGTCTATTTACGCCCTTAAAAACTATTCTTTTACCATTTATATACATTACATTGTTTATCATTTCAAAAGATCTAAATCCTATCTTTTGCTTTACTACTTCTAGAACTTGTCCATTTTTTATAATTTCAATTATTAATGTATAAAGATTAGGTTCTTCTGCACTCCATAATTTAATATCTTTTACTTCAGAATATAGCATTAATTTCTCATTATTCACGTCTTCTATTATCTCAGTAACTATTTTTCCATTACTATCAAATAAACTTGCTTTTATTACAGAGTTTAATTCACCCTTAATATTAACTTCTATGTTTAAATCGCTATTTTTATAATTATCTTTAAGATTTGTATGAATAAACATATCACTTATATGTGTTTTAGGAGTTGTATAAAGATATACATCTCTAAATATTCCAGAGAATCTCCAAAAGTCTTGATCTTCAAGCCAACTTCCACTACAAAACTTAACAACCATTACTGATAATTTATTTTTACCTATTTTATAATGTTTTGTTAAATCAAATTTAGCTGGAGTAAAACTATCCTCACTATATCCTATAAACTCTCCATTAAGCCATAAATAAAATGCTGATTCAACTCCCTCAAAACATATATATAAAGGTTTACAATGGAACTCCTCTGAAATTTCAAATTCTTTAACATAACATCCTACCGGATTATGTACTTTAGGAATTTCTGGGGGTACTATATTTTCATGACCATCCCATGGATACATGGTATTTACGTAATGAGGCTTATCATATCCTTGGAGTTGTATATGTGCCGGTACTTTTATATTCTCCCAATTTTCAACACTATAATCCTCTTCATAAAAATTACTAATTATATCATTTAAATTCCTACTATAATTAAATTTCCAACTTCCATTCAAATAGTATTTAAATGAGGAAATTCCTCTTTTAACCTCACCTACATTTTTATAATATTTATGATCTGAAGTAGCTTCTAATCTATTAATATTAAAAATTTCTGGATTTTCTAAATAACTTAAATTCAATTTACTCATCTCTATCTCCTCTCTACCCTATTACTTTAAATAACTTAATTAAGTTATTTAATTTAAATTATAACTCGTATTTTCACAATATAAAACTATATTTTTACAATTTTAAATAAACATAGAAAAACTTAAACTCCTTAAATTAAGTTTTACCTAATTTAAGGAGTTTAAGTTTTTTTCTATATTTATTTTTCAGTTTCTTTATTTACTTCAAATACTTCTTCTTTATCATCACTTTTTATATCTTCTAATTCATCTTTTACTGTTTCTTCCTCACCTGGCCCATAAGTATTTCCACTATTATTTCCACAATAAATTCCCTTTTTAACTGGAGCTAATAAAAATCCTACTACAGCCCCTGCAAAGAAGCATGCTGCACCTAATAATACCTTTTCTTTATCATTCATAATTATTTCATCTCCTATTTTATCTACTTATACTATTATATTAATACCCCTGTATTTCTTTACTATTATTTTATTAATTTTTTATTAATCTAATATGTAAAATAATTTCTTTCTAATATAAATATCTGCGGAGATTTACTTATTTTATTAAGTTTTGCCTTAATTATTTCTCATGTTGATCTGTAAAGTTTCCATTATTAATAGCTGTTCTTTCTGCTACTAAATTAGATATTACTTCATTAATTGACCAATTAATTGATGTATCAGTAACTACTGCTTTAAGTACATTATTCATTCTAAGCCTTCTTAAATTTTCAATAAGTAGATTTATCTTTGCTTGTGATAAAGCATTAAATATAATTGCTTTCTCTCTTCTACCTTCTTCACACTCTGAATTTATATTATTTTCAAGTATATCTTTAATTATAGAGTCTCCATTCTTAGAATATAACACTATTTGATCTCTTATTCCTAATATAGAAGCACAATTTTTTACTGTTTTAAGTTCTTTACCACCTAAATTACAAATTATTATGCAAGCTCTTCCTTCTTTTGTTGTATTATCTTTAATATCTAATCTATCAAATGACATATTTACCTCCATTTTTATCTATTAATATTTATTATTTATTATCTATACTATCTCCTATTATAATAGATAGCAATTCATTAATTTTAATTATAGCATAATTTTTAATATTTAAATAATTATTATATGATAATTATTATTAGTAATTTTATTTATACATTATTATCATAATTAGTAGTTTTATTACCAAACTTTTATGAACACTTGTTCTTTTAATCATATTAAGTTATAATATTTAAATATTATATTTTATAAAAAGCTGGTGATTTTTATGGAAATTAGAGAAAAGTTAAGAATTTTAAGTGATGCTGCAAAGTACGATGTATCATGCTCATCTTCCGGTTCAAATAGAAATTCAAAAAAAGGTGATATAGGTTCTACTTCTATAAGTGGAATATGCCATACTTTCACACCTGATGGTAGATGTGTTTCTTTATTAAAAATACTTTTAACTAATTACTGTATCTATGATTGTGCATATTGTATAAATAGAACTTCAAATGATATAGAGCGTGCTACATTTACTGTAGATGAGATTGTAAATCTTACTATTAATTTTTATAGACGTAATTATATAGAAGGATTATTTTTAAGCTCTGGAATAATTAAAAATGCTAACTTTACTATGGAGTTATTGACTGAAGTTGCCTCTAAACTTAGAAAAGATTATAACTTTAAAGGCTATATTCATTTAAAGGCAATTCCTGGTGCAGATGAGGACCTTATTAAAAAAGCTGGCTTATTAGTAGATAGAATGAGTGTAAATCTTGAGTTACCTTCATCAAAGTCTCTTAAACTCTTAGCACCTCAAAAAAATAAAGATGATATATTCAAACCCATGAGTTTAATAAAAGATAATATATCAATAAATAAATATGAACATAGTAGATATAAGAATTCCTCTTTATTTGTTCCTGGTGGTCAAAGTACGCAACTTATAGTTGGTGCTACTAAAGAAAGTGATTTAAACATACTTACTCTCTCTGAAAATCTTTATAACAGGTTTGATTTAAAAAGAGTATATTACTCTGCTTATATTCCAGTAAATAGTGGTAAAAATTTACCTGAACTAAAAAGTCCTCCAACACTTAGAGAACATAGATTATATCAAAGCGATTGGCTTTTACGTGTTTACGGATTTAAATCTAATGAATTACTTTCAGAAGAAAACCCAAATCTTAATATAAATTTTGATCCTAAAACTAATTGGGCTTTGAATAACATTTATTTATTTCCTATTGAAATTAATAAAGCTCCTTATGAAATGCTTATCAGAGTTCCTGGAATAGGAATTAAAGGTGCTAGAAAAATAGTAAGCTCTCGCAGAATAAACTCTCTAGATTTTTTAGACTTAAAAAAACTTGGTATAGTTATTAAGAGGGCTCAATATTTTATTACTTGTAAAGGAAAATACTTTGGTTCAATACCTTTAGATGATGAAAAAATTAAAAAAGCCTTATCACCTAAAGTAGATTTAAATATTATTGAAGATAATATAGAACAAATAAGTTTTTTTGATAATGACATAAGTAACTTTGTGCTATCTGATGGCTCTACATTAACTGGTGATAAAAAATTATTTCTATTAAATGATAAAATGACCTCCTACACCGGGGAAATATAAAAGGGTGGTGTTTATTTTGATTGATTATGTATATGATGGTACTTTTGAAGGATTACTTACAGCTATATTTTACGCGTATTCTTCTAAAGTTTCATGTAATATAGTTTCTTATAAGAACTATACTCCCTCTTTACTCACTGAAGTAAATGAAATAAATACTGATAAAAATCTCTTTAATAGGGTTTATAATAGCATATTAAAAAGGCTTGACTATGTTGTTCTAAAAAATATTTATTACTTATATCTTAGTGAAATTAAAAATTCTGAAAATATCATTCTATCTTATTTAAATCTTTGTTATAAATATGGAACAACTATAAATTTAGCTAAAAATAATGATACTATTATTTTAATAGATAAATATTATCGTAAAGTTTCATTAGAAGCTCATAAATTTACTGGATTTGTTCGATTTAAAGAAATTGCTCCACTAAGCTTTTACGCTTCCATTGAGCCTGATTATAATATACTCCCAATAATATCAAATCACTTTGTTAAAAGATTTTCTGATCAAAATTTTATTATTCATGACTTAAAAAGAGAAAGTGCTATTATATATAATAAAGAAACTTTTATCATAGCTAATTTAAGTAAAAAAGAAGCTTTAAATTTTAATAAAAATAATAGTGATTCATTCTTTGAAGAACTTTGGAAAACCTTTTATAAATCAGTAAATATTGAAGAAAGAAAAAATCTTAAGTTACGTAATCAATATATGCCAAAAAAATACTGGAAACATCTTACTGAAATTTAAATATAAAAGAGGCTATAAAAAATCTGTTTTTACAAATTTTTTATAGCCTCTTTTAATTACTTTAAAATCGTAAACTTCTATATCTTCTTCATTTATTTTTTTCTTTCATATGCTATTTTTCTTATAGTTTCTTTCCACCGTCTATATTCATAAAATGCATCATTTTCAGCTTTCCCTCTTACCCATGTTAATAATTCTTTTGGTACTTTTCTCTTTATATTTCCTACAGATTTTTCTGTATCTCCTAATAAAACTCTTCCTAAATATCTAATAGATTTTAAATCGAAATTTATTTCCTTTTTATTCAATGCATCTATACTAAATTTCTCGCCTTTCTTAGTTGAATACCACCATCCCCCTAATAATGCTCCACCTTTATTTTTAGTTGAAACAAAATAACTATCTATTGTAATTCCATTATGACTTATTCCATTAAACTCCATAAAACAACATAAATTATATAAATCACTTAATATAGTTATTATTGAAATTACCGACAACTGATTATTATAATTCCTTAGTGCCTCTCTTAATGAGATTAATTCTACATCCTTCTTAAATACAACTGCAGTCTTTCCATTTGTAGATTTAAATTTAAATTCATTTATAGGTAAACATTTCTCAAATTCTTTTCTCATGTAATCATTAGTAAATTTTAAGCTATTAATTTTATCTAAAGCATTGTTAACTAATTTATCGTACTTTTCATTTATTAAATATAATACCGAATTATCACCTATATACATTTCCCCAAGTTTAAAGGCTTTTTTACTTCTAAATGGTATTATATATTCCCTATTACCCTCATTTTTTACTTTTATGATTCCTTTTTCATGTCCTGTGCCATCATTAAGCTGTATTGGGGTTACTTTATATAAATTGTTTGTTTTTTTAGTTGCTTTAATAAAGTTTTCTTTATTATTTAGTTTTCGATTATATGTCTTAAGTAATTCTGCATACTGTTTCCTACTATATTCAACATTATCTTTAAATATTTCATTCTTATATTGCCTCTTTATTATTTCTTCTCCAGTAAACATTTTATAGCATCTCCCTAGCTTAATATACGAAGTATTATCAAAAATATTTTTTATATTTTGATATCTCCCCTTCTTATTACTTATATTCTCTTTAAAATATAATAATGAATATTTTTTAAATTAATTCTTTTCAAAATTTTTCCATTTTGTTATAATTTATATATATTATGTTAATCTTTTTATAATGAGGTGTACTTATGGATATTAAAATTAATTTTAAAATATATAACAAAATACTAAATAAATGCTTTTCTGTAACTAGAATAGATTATATAGATAAACAAATCTATTATTTAAATAAAGATAAAAATGAAGAAGCTATTGTTTCATTTGATGATAGTATATTATTATTACCTACAGGCATTCATGACGCATCTGGACGTGAAATTTTTCAAGGAGATGTTATATCTTATCAGGAAAATAGCTTTACTTATAAAAAAACAGCTGAAGTAATTTATGAAAATGGATGCTTCTTTACAAAGCAAATACTTCCTAAAAATATAGCACTTACTGCTCAAAAAGAAAACTTAGATCTTGATAACTTTAAGGATCTTTTATATCTTTCTACCTTATCAACTACTAAACCTGTTAAAATTATAGGTAATATTTTTTCTTATAAACCTAGCAAAAATTCTGGTAAAATTAAAATTACAGTTTAAATATCAAATGTGTATAAAAAATAAAATTACAGTTAAGGTTTAAATATCATTATTGTGAATTTTAACCTTAACTGTAATTTTTCTATTATTTAATAATATTACTATGCTATTATATAAACTTTTCAAATAATTTTTATTAATTATAAATTTATTTAAAAGTTTCACTTAAATTTCTCTCTATGACTTCCTTAACCTTTATAGATAAGTAATTTTGCTCTTCTCTATTCATATCTTTTGTTTCGATTGGCTTTTCAAATATTACTCTTATTTTCTCTGGCTTAAACTTTCTCTCTTTTTCAAAAGATCTAAAAGCCCCATCTATTGTAATCGGTACTATTGGAACCTTAGCTATTGTTGCAAGCTTTAAACTTCCCTTCTTAAAATCAAGCAACTTTCCATCCTTACTTCTTGTACCCTCTGGAAATATCATCATAGAATATCCTTCTTTAATATTATTTACACCTTCTTTTATAACTCTAACAGCATCTCTGTTATCACTTCTATCTAAAGCAATACATTTGCATCTTGGAAGCCAATAGCCTAATACTGGTACTTTTAATATTTCCTTTTTTGAAATGAATCCTATAATTCTATTTGCAGCATAATAAACAATAGGTATATCTAAAATACTTGTGTGATTTCCTATAAATACACAAGGCCCTTTTGGTATATTTTCTTTTCCTTCTACTTGTACTTCTATACCTATAGTTTCAATTGTAAATCTAGACCAGTTATACATACATCTGCTAGAATATTTGGTTGCTTCGTCTATTCCTTTGAATCTCTTTATATATTCATATTTTAAGCCTCTAATTTGCATATATAACATATATAAACCATACTTTACATATTTAAAAAACATTTTATCCCTCCATCAATTGATGATGCTATTATAACATAACTTTTCTTTATTCGACAAAATATTCTATGTTTTTTAATATATAAATTAAAATGGAATAGAAATACATCTAGCTCAGTTCTATCTTAACCTTACTTCCACCTTTTCCTGATTCTGCTGGAGTAATTAAAAGCTTAACTGGTATTCTATTTTTTATACTTTCAACATGGCTTATAATTCCAACCTTTAACTTATCATTATGTATTCTTTCAAGAGAACCCATAACAACTTCTAAAAGATTGTCATCTAGTGTTCCAAATCCTTCATCTAAGAAAAATAACTCAAGTGGTGCAGTACCTTTTAATTGGATTTCTGATGATAGTGCTAATGCTAATGCTAATGATGCTAAGAAGGTTTCCCCTCCAGAAAGAGTTGATGCATCTCTTGCTGCACCACCATTTTTATAATCTCTTATAATAAATTTTCCATCTTCATCTACTTCTAATCCATAATTGCCATTAGTTATTTCCTTTAATCTATTACTAGCTTCAATTGATACGTATTTAAGCCTAGTAGCTGCAACAAATTCAACAAATTTCTTTCCTTTAAACAATTTATCTAAATCATTTAATAATGCTAACTTATGATCTAATTCAGCTTTTTGTTTTAATAAATCCTTAAGTTCTAACATCTTATTTTCAATAACTTTAAGTTCTTCTTCTATCTTAATTTTTATTTCACTTAAGACCTGAACTTCTTTTTCTTTTGACTCTTTTTCTTCCTGAAGTCTTATCCACTCTTCTTCTGTTATATTTCTACCTGATATCTTCTTAGCTACACTTTCTATAGCTCCTCTAACCTTTGATAAATCGTCATTATATTTTTCTATTTTTTCTTTTAATACTTTCATAACATCATTTTCAATAATATTATTCATTACATCATCTATAGTTTCAAAGTTTTGCTCTAATAATACAGAGTCTAGCTTTATCTTTTCAATATCTTTTCTCTTAAGAAGCTCTGATAATGTACTGCTTAAGCTAATTAATTTTTCATTACATTCTTGGAAGACCTTATCTTTCATATCTTTATTTTTTTCTGAAAGCTCAAATTCAGATTCTATAGCTTTTATTTCACTAATAATTGAATTTAATAATTCTTCTAAATTATCAATCTTACCTACTTTACTTACTATTTGTTGTATCTTATCATTTTTATTGCTATTTTTAGATTCTAAAGTAGATTTTTCCTTAACTAATATTTCTCTTAAACTTGATACCTTTTGCTGATGATCATCTTTATCTTTTATTAAATCTTCTAGTAACTTTCTATATTTTTTTAAATCATTCTCTAGACCTGATTTTTTCTTTTCAATTTCAACAATTTCATTACTCTTAGTAATAAAATCATCTACATTAGTTTCAGCTCTTAATATATTTAATTTTTCTGTTATGTTCTGTAGATCTTCATTTGATTTATTATACTCTTTTTCTAATACAATTAATTGTTTCTCATTTGCCAACAATTTTGCTTCAGTAGCCTTTAACTTTCCTTCCACATCGTATTTTTTATCTTTTAATATCTTATTACTCTTTTCTAACTCTTCTTTATTAGCTATATATTTATTAAGTTTATTTGCAAACTCATTAATTTTTCTCTCTAATTCTTCTACAGAAACTTTCTTAAATTCCTCACCTAAAGATTTTATTTTACCTCTTAAATCTTTAATGTTATTATTTGAACTTTCTTGATTAGCTTCTATTTTACTAATATTAGCCTCTAAAGATTTTAATTGCTGTTCTTTTACTTTTATCTCACGTTCTAATG
This sequence comes from Clostridium celatum, assembly GCF_021412605.1. Lineage (NCBI taxonomy): Bacteria > Bacillati > Bacillota > Clostridia > Eubacteriales > Clostridiaceae > Clostridium > Clostridium celatum. The sequence continues at coordinate 20,929 of NZ_JAJKGM010000001.1, read as the reverse complement.
TATCAATATCTTGAACTTGTATAGACTTAATATTTTCTTTATGATGGTCTATAGAGCCACATACTGGACATACCTCTCCATTATTTAAAGCTTCTCTAAGAGAATGAGCTAAATTCTCAATTTCATATTCTCTCATATTTGATTTACGTTTCTCAATATTCTTTTCTAGACTTTCCTTTTCTGCTTTAAATCCATCTAATTCTTTAGCTGATTTATTAATATATTCTTGACACTTTACAATCTCATCATTATATCTATTAAATTCATTCCATTTTTCTTTACTTTGAGAATATTCAGTTTGAAGCCTTAATAAATCATTTTGATCCCCTGGACAATTTTTTATTAATTCTTCATAAGCTTTTTCATTGTCTAACAATTCTTTTACTTTTTCATTTAACTTACAAGTTAAAGTTTCTTTATCATTAACTTCCACTAAACTCTCTTCTTTTAGTACTTTTATTTTATCTTTAGTGTTATTTACTATTAATGTTAGGTTGTTAAACTCTTTAGTAGTTAAAAGTCCTTCCTGAACCTTTTCTTTAAACTTAGAATCTAAATTTAATTTATCTACTTCATTTTCAGTAAGACTAATCTTTTCATTTCCCTTTTCCACTCTTCCTTCTAATACTTTAGCCTCTTTAATATGTTTTTCTTCTTCTAATTGTAATTCCTTAACTCTATTCTCTAATTCATTAATATCTTTAATTAAAATTTCTAAAGCTTTCTTATCTTCTAATGCATCTAATACTTTTTGTTCTTCTAATTTTAGCTTTGGTAATTCTTTATCTTTTTTATTTCTAGCTAAAATATATCTTTCTTCTGCCTTCTCTTTTTCTGCTTTTAAAACTTCTAATTTTATCTTATATTCACTTAAGTTTTCTTCAGTAACTGATATATTTTTTAATGTATCTCTATAGCTTAAAACATAAGGCTTAACCTTATCAGCAGCCTCTGCCATTTTTACTTTTTTCTTTTCTAACTCTATTTCCTCACCTTTACTTACAAGTTGCTTTTCTTTAGTTTTATAGCTTTCAATTTCTAACTGCCAATTCCAAAGTTCTTGATTTTCTTTAAAACTTTTTTCACTTTCCTTTAACTGCTTATTTGCAATATTTAAAGCCAGCTCATTTTCCTTTAAAGCTTCTTCTTTTTCTTTCTTCTTTTCTTCACTAATACCTTCATATCCCATTAATTGTCCTGAAAGAATATCATTTTGTGTTTTTTCTTTCTTTATTTCTCTTGAAAGCTTTACTGATAAATTATCACCATACTGTTCTAAATTAAATAATCTTTCAAGCATCTCTCTTCTTGGTTTACCTTCAAGCTTTAAAAACTCTGAGAACTTTCCTTGTGGTAATACTACAGTTCTAGTAAAATCCTCTAAGCTTAAACCAATAATTTTTTTACACTCAGTATTAACATTAGTTACTCCTTCTGTTAATACATTTTCTAATCCATCAGTTATATCAATTACCTTACATTTATCCGATACTGGATTGCCTGACTTATTTCTTTTAAAGCTTCTTACGACCTTATATTTCTTAACTTCTGATGTTGATATTTGAAATTCAAAACTAACATTTAACTTATCACAATTAGTATTTATATAATTAGAACTTTTTCTTGAAACATCTCCATATAAAGCTAAAGTTATACCATCTAAAATAGTTGATTTTCCACTACCTGTTGGTCCAAATATTCCAAACAAACCTCTACTTGTTAATTTATCAAAATCAACAGTTTGTTCTTCTATAAAGCTATTTAATCCTTTTATAGTTAATTTAATTGGTCTCACTATCATCACCTTCTTCATTTAATAATCTTAGCAACAAATCCACCACTTCATTATCTGCTTCTACTTCTCTTTCCTTCTTATAAAACTCTCTAAAAATCTCTTCAAAGGATTTTTCTTGAATACTAATTGCACTTTCCTCTTCTACATCTGAATTTAACTTTGGTAGTATTTCTAAAATATCCTTCTTTAAATCTTTCATTCTTTTTATTTCATCTTCTCTTATATATCTATCTGTTTTTATTTCTAAATAAACCCAGCATTCTCTCTCTTTATTTTCTTCACATTTTTCTATTGCTTCATCTATACTGTTACATGCCCAAAGCTCTATTGGCTTATAAATTTTAAGCTCAACTTCATTAATAATAGCCTCTTTACCAGCACTTAAATCTACAATAAAACATTTTTTAATTGTATTTCTCTCCTTTTTATTATATTGAATTGGAGAACCAGAATATCTAGCTTTTTTATTTGTTCCTGGTACTACTTGTGGCTTATGTACATGTCCTAAAGCAACATATTGTGCTTCTTTAGGTAAACAATATCCATCAACAATATAACTTCCACCTAATTGAATAGCTCTTTCAGAACCACTTTCTTCACTTCCCATAGTATAAATATGTGAAACTGCAATATTTATTGTATCTTTTCTATAATTTACTTTAAGTGAATCAAATAATTGTTTTATTCTTTCACCATAACTTTTTAATCTCTCATCATCATCATCCATTTCACCATATAAAACTTCATTTAACCTTTTTTCACTTGGATATGGCACTGTTAATATAACTGATTTTTCTCCATTTATCTCTATTTCAACAAATCCTTCTCCTGAGTTTACAACTCTATGCTTTCCATATTGCCCAGGTTGTACTACAGTCTTTGGAGTTCCAACCATTATAATTCCATGCTCCATAGCAAGTGGTCCTGCTGCAACTAATCTTTCAGGATTATCATGATTTCCTGCAATAACTAAAGTTAACCTTTCTCCATTTTTAGAAAGTTTTTTTAATGTATCATAAAACATTTTTTCAGCTCTTGCTGGTGGATTACTTGAATCATAAACATCACCTGCAATAATAACTAAATCAATATTATTTTCTTCTACTATATCTATAAAATCATTTAAAAATGCTTCCTGCTCATCCATTCTACTTTGACCTTCTAGGTTCTTGCCCAAATGCCAATCTCCAGTATGTAATATTCTCAAAATATAACCTCCATCCTATAAATTTATTTACCTTAATTATACAACAAATCCCTCATAATATTATCTAAACTTTATAAAAAGTACGATATAACACTACAAAGAAGCTATTTCCTTTTATAATAAAAATTTGAATGTTTTTTTGTATAAAAATCACCCCGCTAAGTATATTTTGCAACAATATTTTTTTATTGCATCTACATAACGGGGCTTACTTCAACTTACTATGTGTTTTTGTTTAGAAAATCTCAAGTTTAATTTTTATTTTTTATTTCAGTAGTTATTCTATTAATAAATTCTTTTAAATCAATAGCTCCTTCATCACCATTATCTCTACTTCTTAGTGAAATAGTTTTATCATTTTCTTCTTTTTCCCCAATAATGATTATATAAGGTACTCTTTCATTTCTAGCTTCTCTTATTTTATATCCTATTTTTTCAGTACGTAAATCAGTTTCAACTCTTACCCCATTAGCTTCAAGCTTTTCTCTAACTTCATTAGTATAATCAGTAAATTTATCAGAAATAGGTAAAATTTTAACTTGGACTGGTGCAAGCCATGTTGGGAATTTACCTGCAAAATGCTCAATTAATATACCAATAAATCTCTCAATACTTCCAAATATAACTCTATGAATAACTATTGGTCTATGCTTTTCACCATCACTACCAATATAGTCTAATTCAAATCTTTGAGGTAATTGGAAATCTAATTGAATAGTTCCACATTGCCATGTTCTTCCCAAACTGTCTTCAAGATGGAAGTCTATCTTTGGTCCATAAAAGGCTCCATCGCCTTCATTAACTTTATACTGTAAATTCATTTCTTCAAGGGCCGCTTTTAATGACTCTTCTGCTATATTCCAATCTTCATCACTTCCCATAGAATCTTCTGGTCTTGTAGATAATTCAACACTATATTTAAATCCAAATTTTGAATAAACTTCATCAATTAAAGCAACAACGCCTTTAATTTCTGATTTTATTTGCTCTGGTAACATAAATATATGAGCATCATCTTGAGTAAATGCTCTTACTCTCATAAGGCCATGTAAAGCACCTGAAAGTTCATGTCTATGAACTCTTCCAAGCTCTCCAACTCTCATTGGAAAATCTCTATAAGAATGTGTTTCTGTTTTATAAATAAGCATTCCACCAGGACAATTCATAGGCTTTAATGCAAACTCTTCCTCATCAATCATTGAAATATACATATTTTCCTTATAATGATCCCAATGTCCTGAAGTTTCCCATAGCTTTTTATTTAACATTATCGGTGTTTCAACTTCAACATATCCAGCCTTTTGGTGCAACTCTCTCCAATAATTAATTAAGTTATTTTTAAGAATAACTCCTTTTGGTAAGAAAAATGGAAATCCTGGTCCTTCATCAACAAAAGTAAATAACTTTAACTCTTTACCTAATTTTCTATGATCTCTTTTCTTCGCTTCTTCTATATTATTTAAATAAGTTTTTAAAATATCTTTATTTGCAAATGCCACCCCATAAACTCTTTGTAACATTTTATTTTTTTCATTACCTTTCCAGTAAGCCCCTGCAACACTAGTTAATTTAAAATCTTTTATTCCTTTAGTAGACAAAAGATGTGGTCCTCTACAAAGATCTATAAAATCGCCTTGTTTATATAGAGAAATTGTTTCTTCTTCTGAAAGATCCTTTATAAGTTCTACCTTATACGGTTCTCCTCTTTCTTCCATTAACCTTAAAGCCTCTTCTCTACTTAATACTATTCTTTTTATTGAAATATCCTCTTTTATTATTTTGTTCATTTCTTCTTCTATTTTAACTAAGTCCTCATTATTAAATGGAACTTCTATATCAAAATCATAATAAAACCCATTTTCTATTGTTGGTCCTATAGCTAGCTTTACATCTTTATAAAGTCTTTTTACAGCTTGAGCCATTACATGTGAGGTAGTGTGTCTCATAACCTCAACTCCAGCTTCATCATCATAAGTTATTATATTAACCTCATCATTGTTTTTAAGTTTATAAGATAAGTCAACTAAGGTTCCATTTACTTCACCTACTACTGCGGACTTTCCTAACTTTTTGCTAATCGATTTAGCTAGATCTAAAACAGTTGAATTTTCTTCAATTTTTCTTATTGATCCATCTTTTAATTTTAAATTAATCATTCACATTCTACCTCCTTTAAGTTCTATTTTAGAGAAAATCTTTAATTCTCTATATTTATTTTTGATATAAAAAAAACATCCATCCCTAAGCTTGGGACGAATGCTATATCCGTGGTTCCACCCAAATTGAATAAAAAATTCAATTCATCTCTTAAAGTATTATCGATCTTCACCGATGGTATTTCTCACTTAATGATACTAAACCATAACTCCAGGGTAGTTTTCTTATAGTCATATTTAAAAGTGCTTACAGCCTTTGACACTTTATCTCTTAAAATTGTATTCTATAATACTCATCCCTTTCAATGTTCATTGATATTTAAGTATATTTTAAAATTAATGTTACCACTTTATTTTTATTTTGTAAATTATTATCTTTAAATTCTTTACTATTAAATAATATATCAGTACTTTTTATCTAAATTTAGTTTGCAATTATTTTAATAAAAACTCTCTTATTACTTTAATCTTTAATATAATATATGCAATTAAACTACCAACAATTGAACTTAAAGAAAATGGAACAATATAAACAAATAATGCAACTTCTCTTCCTAAAACAAAAGCTGCTAAAGGATATGCTAGTAATGCTCCTATTATACCAGTTCCTACAACTTCCCCAATTACAGCTAATTCAACTTTCTTAAATTTTTTATATAGTAATCCTGCTAAAAGCACACCAACCATACTTCCTGGAAAAGCTAATATACTTCCTGTTCCTAAAATATTTCTAAGTAATGATGATACAAATGCACATAATAGTCCATAAACTGGTCCTAATGTTACACCTGATATAACATTTATAAGATGTTGAATTGGTGATGCCTTTGCACCTAAAATAGGTATAGAAAAAGTTCCTAATACAGTGGCTATTGCAATTAATATACCACTTAATACAAGCTTTCTTGTAGCCTCTGATTTAACCTTACTTACTTCCATAATTCAATCCCCCAATTTATTAATTATTTTTAGCTTCTTAATTTTTCAATTTCACTGCACCATTTTTCACATTCACTTTTTATATCTTCAGCTCCTAATATTGCTGAAACTACTGCATATCCATCTATGTTAGAATACTTTAATTCTTGAATATTATTTAAATTTAATCCTCCAATTGCAACTATAGGTAAATTAACTTCTTCTTTTATACTTTTTAAAGTTTCAATTGATACTGATTTTGCATCTAATTTAGTTGTTGTATTAAACATTGCCCCTACACCTAAATAATAAGCTCCATTTTCTTTTGCTATTCTTGCTTCTTCAATAGTTCTTGCAGATACTCCTATAATTTTATTAGCACCTATTAATTCCCTAACTTTATTTGCTGGTATATCACTTTGTCCAACATGAACACCATCTGCATCACAAATCATAGCAATATCAACTCTATCATTAATTATAAGTTTTACATTATATCTTCTTGTTAATTCTCTAAGTTTAATTGCTTTTTCTAAAAATTCCTTGCCACTAGATTCCTTTTCTCTTAATTGAAGCATTGTAACTCCACCTTTTAATGCCTCTTCAATACACTTATAAAAATCTCTATCTTCTAAAATATTTGAATCTGTAACTAAGTATAATTTTAATTCATTCATACAATTCTCCTCATATTTAATATATTTTTTATTATTTAATTCTCTTTAGATTTTTTGACTAAATAATAGTATTCTAGATTTGATTATTAAGATTTCCTCTATATAAACACTTTTTTAACTTTAAATTCTTATGGTATGCTAATCTTAAACTCCACTATTTATTATAAATTTGTGTTTTTTCTATAGCTTCATGTTTAAATCGTTCTAATGGAATTATTGCTATAACTATAGTACATAAAATACCTTCAACCCCAGCACTAGTAAAGTTATATAAAAATGAATATAAATATGGATTCATCCCTTCTGGTGCAAACTGTGCAAAAAATACTACACCAGAAACAAAATATGAAAATACACATAAAGCAACTGCAAATAGTGATCCAAGTACAATTTTATACTTCTTATCACTTCCTAAAATACATGCAAAACCTAATGCCATTGGTCCAAATAAACAATCTAAGAAAAACTGAACTGGATGTATTACATATGCACCATTTAATAATGATAAAACTCCCCATATTAAACCACCTGTAATACCTGCTGTTCTTCCATATAATAATGAAAGCACCATTATTGGTAGCATTGAAAATAAAGTAATCCCTCCACCTTGAGGATATTTAACAAATTGAATCAAACTAAGCATGAAAGCTAGTCCACTCATCATTGCTATAACTACCATTTCCTTAGTATTAATTGGATTTCTTTTTAAGTCTCTAAAATATAACATAAATATCATTACTGATATTACCCCAATAAAAATTACCATCTTGCTTTTTACTCCTTAAAACTTCTTATATTTAACTATTTATTTGCCATATTCCAAAATTCCATTTCATAAAGACTAGATTTAACAAATATATCTTTTAAATTTTCTTTTTCAACTTCTGATATGTTTTCACATAAATAATCAATATAATCAATCCATTCTTGAGCACATTGCCTAAACTCTTCTGATGCATACTCCTCTATCCATGGAGCATAAAAATTACCCTCTAAATTTTCTTTATAATTATCATAAAGATGCTTTCCAATGTAATAATAGCTCCAAGTACATGGCATTATTGTCATGGCAATTTCTTTTGCCCCACCTTTTAATGCAATACCGAGCATGTAATTTGTATAGCTTGCCGTTGTTAATTCACATTTATACTTTTCAACTTCCTCTGGAGTTAATCCAAATTCTCTTAAATAATTTATATGAACTGCAGTTTCATCCTCTAATACACCTTTAATTGATTGATGATAAAATTTCATTTCTTTCATGGTACTGGCCTTAACAACACCCATTGCAAAAACCTTGGCATAGTCTTTTAAATATAAATAATCTTGTATTAAATAATTTTTAAACTTCTCCTTATCTAAAGTTCCTTCTCCTATACCTTTTACAAATGGATGTTCTAAATACTCATTCCAAAGACCTTTAACTTCTTCAAATAAAACTTGTGAAAACTTCATATTACTCAAACCTCGCATATTCTTTTAACTTGTCTACATTCATTTCATAGACATTATTCATTAACTTTTCTTTAAAGCTACCAATTGCAATATTATTTATATCAGCTAATTCTCCACTTACTCCCATTGTAAGTACTCCCATAGCTACAGCTTCTAACTTGCTTATGGTTATTTCTTCCTTTGAATTTACTAATGTATCATAAGCACCTAAATAACTTCCAATTAAACTTCCAGTCATACACCCAGTTCCTGTTATACTTTTAAGCTTTACAGTTCCATTTTTAATTTTAATTACACTTTCACCATCACTTATATAATCTACCTTACCTGTAGCAACTATAATACTCCCTAACTTATTAGCTACTCTTTTAACCACTTCTGAGTTATCTTCATTATCATCAAAAGAGTCAACCCCTTTTCCTCTTACATCTAAACCACCTATAAACTTAATTTCTGAAATATTTCCTTTAACTACATCAAATTTAATTTCATTTAAAAGTTTATTTGTAAAATCACTTCTAGTTTTTGTTGCAAAGACCCCTACTGGATCTAAAATAACTGGTTTATTAAATTTATTTGCAGTCTTCCCAGCTTCAACAAATAAATTTAATCTACTTGAATTCATAGTTCCTATATTAATTACTATTGAATTTGCAACACTTACTATTTCTTGTACTTCTTCATCACTATAACTCATCAAAGGGCTTGCCCCTAAAGCTAAAGTTACATTTGCACAATCATTTATAGTAACCTCATTTGTATAATGAAGCACTAATGGATTTATTTCTTTTACCTTATTGATTAATTCATACATCTCATATTCTCCTTAATATATAAACTTATACTTTTAAACAGTTTCTACATAACTTTTTTTATTTCCTTAAACAATTTTTTACTCTTCAAATTTATAAAAATGATTAACTGGCCCCACGCCTTGTCCAATATCAAAGCTATGTCTTATTGCTTCAGTTATATATTCCTTACTCAACTTTACAGCTTCTCTTATTTCATATCCTAAAGCTAAATGTGAAGCTATTGCAGAAGATAATGTACATCCTGTTCCATGAGTATTTTTTCTATCTAATCTTTCTTGTTTATATATTTCAAATGTTTCTTTGCCTATTAATACATCAACTGCATCTCCTTCAAGATGCCCACCTTTCATAAGTACATACTTAGGTCCTAACTCTAATATTTTTTTACCAGCTTCCTTCATATCATCTATAGTGTTTATTTTTATACCTACTATTTCTTCAGCCTCTAATGTATTCGGTGTTATTATATATGCCATTGGTATTAATTCTTCAATTAAACTCTTTTTAGCCTCTTTCCTTAATAATGAATATCCACTTTTAGATATCATAACTGGATCTACAACTAAATATTTAGGTTTATAGTGAGCTAAAGACTCCACTATAACTTCTACTATTCTTGAACTAGATACCATTCCTATTTTTACTGCTTTTGGTTCTATATCTTCAAAAACAACTTCAATTTGTTTTCTTATTATATCCTCACTTAATTCTTCTACTAAAAATACACCTTGTGTATTTTGAGCTGTTATTGCAGTTATAACACTCATTCCATAAGTTCCTATTGCACTAAAAGTTTTTAAATCTGCTTGTACTCCCGCTCCTCCTGATGAATCTGATCCTGCAATTGTTAATGTTGGTATTTTGTAATTTCTCATTTTTTTCTCCTTATCTTAATTTATTTAATAAATGAAAAATTCCAATCTGATTAATCCCGTTTTTTGTATTTTTTCAATTTAAAGGAAATAAAAATAGCTATACTCCTCCGGAATATAGCTATAGGCTAACAATAAAATTTATATAATTAATTATATATTTTATGCTTTCCTCCGCTGGTATTATCCAGATCAGGTACAAGGGTTAATATTACTATTTCTCAGCCTAAAGGCACCCCTAGCAATTTTTTCTATTTATCTTATACTTTAATTATATTATAATATAACAAATTATCAATAATTATCTTATTTTTTATATTTAACTTAAATAATTATATATTTGTTGATATAATTTTAATAAAAACTAAAGATAAATAAAGGAGGTTTGGTTATGTCAAAAACTGCTGCATTTTTTGATATTGATGGAACAATATACAGAGAAGGATTAATTACTGAAGTCTTTAAAAAAATAATTAAATATGATTTAGTAGATGAAAAAAGATGGCATACATATGTAAAACCAGCTTATATTAACTGGGATAAAAGACAAGGTGATTATGATACTTATCTTTTAAAAATGGTTGATGTGTATATAGAAGCTATTAAAGGACTTGATAAATATCATATAGATTATATTGCAAGAAAAGTAATAGAACAAAAAGGTGATAGAGTCTATACTTTTTCTAGAGAAAGAATTAAATGGCATAAAGATAGAGGAGATATTGTAATTGCAATATCAGGTTCTCCTATAGAGTTAGTTAAAGAAATGTCTTCAAAATATAATATGGATGATTATAGAGGTACTATTTATAAATTAGATGAAAATAACAAATATAACGGTGATATAATTCCAATGTGGGATTCAGAAAGTAAAGAAAAAGCTATATTAGAGCTATGTGAAAAATATGATATAGATCTTAGTAAAAGCTATGCATATGGTGATACTGCTGGCGACTTTACAATGTTTAAGTATGTAGGAATTCCTTATGCAATGAACCCAACTCGTGAACTTATTTCTAAAATATTAGAAAATGAAGAAATAAAAAATAAAATAAATATCATAGTAGAAAGAAAAGATGTTACTTATAAACTTGATATTAACTCTTTAAGTTTAATTTAAATTAATAATGACAAATTTGAAATTATAATAAATATTAAAATTTATTATCGCTACAAATTTGTCATTATTTTTATCTTCTTACTAAAATCTTTCCTAAACCATTAATTTGCTTACTTCTTAAATTTAATATCAAATCAAAAACTATACTTGTAACAACAAGAATAATAAATGTAGATTTAAAATCTACTAATAACATGTATATCATTGCAAAATAAAAAAATTTACTGTATCCATTTGCTTTTGTAATTAAAATCATACCTGTCATAACAAATGATAAAGAATCCTTTAAAACAAAATATATAGCAATAACCTTAATAGCCATTATTACAGTATTAAAATATATAAAATTAACTTGTAGATTTAAATATTTAAATAGCTCTAATAATATTAAGTATCCAATTGCTATAAAAAAAGTTTTTCTACTGCAACATATATAAGAACCAACTTTTTTAAAATTATGAATAATGTCATATTTTTCAGTATTATTTTCATTTAAAATTTTAAGCCTCTTTCCAATAAATAAAGCTGCTATATATGTAATTAAAATAGTACTCATCGGTACTGTTGCTACAAATATACTAAATGCTATTTTCATAGCCTCTTCATTTAAAGAAAACATATTCCTATATTCATCAAATTCCTTCATAAAGCTATATCCTGTTAATTTAGAAAAATATACATCAATTAAAACCATTAAAAAGCATCCTAATACAGCTGAATAAAATAAATCATCAAAAATTGTTGACTTCTTTTGTATAAAATAACCACAAATTAATCCCATTAATATTCCTTGACTCATCCATATTCCAGATACTATATCACCTACTGCTAATACAACTATAAGTAATGATGTAATAGATGCTAATACTGTATATTTAAAATCTAACCTCATATATATAAGACAAACTATTATGGGTACTATCATATCCAAATATAGTGTATATGCTATCCCAGTATAAATAAACATCATGCTACATACTACAAATAATGCTGATAACATTGCTGCTTCTGTTAATTTTTTAGTATTCAAATTCTCACCACTTTTCTTCCATAGTTACTTCATTTTATTATACCCCCATGTTTAATAATATAACATGAATTTTTTTTAAATTTTTACTCCTTGGTTTAAAACTTTTTCTTTATAAAAAATGTTTAATCCTTCAAATGTTGGCTCAATACCTTTTTTCAAACACTCTTCTACATAATTTTTTAACACATAAATACTCATAAATAACACCTCTTTTTAAGACATTTCATTGTTTTTATGTTTTAATATATGTAATAACTATTATGTTAATAACTAAAAATAATAAAAACTTTCAAAAAACGTAGGTGCAAATATGAATTATATAATTTTTGACTTAGAATTTAACCAACAACATCCTGATGATATAAAAGATGATAATAAACCTGAACTATTATTTGAGATAATACAAATAGGTGCACTAAAATTAGATAGTAAGTTTAATACAATCTCTACTTTTAATTACTTAATTAAACCTAATATTCATACAAAAATTCATCCTTACGTAGAAAATTTAACAAAAATAACTGAAGATGAATTAAATAAAGCTTTAGATTTTAAAAATGTATATAATGAATTTTTAAAATTTATTGGTAATACTGATAGTGTATTAGTAGTTTGGGGAACTTCAGATATAAAAGAATTACTAAAAAATATAGAATTTAATAAATTATCTACATCTCCAATTCCTAAAAAGTATATAGATATACAAAGTTATGCCACTAAATTATTTAAATTGCCTAAAGGCCAAAAAATTGGATTAAAAAAAGCTGTAGAGGTTTTAGAGATAGCTGTAGATGGTGAGTTTCATGATGCATTTTTTGATGCTCATTATACAAGTGAAGTTTTTAAATCTATTTATAATAAAAAAATAATACCTCAAGTTTATAATAAAACATTAGAGAAAAGACCTAAAGTAAAAAAAGAAAAGTTAGATTCTAAAGCTTTAATTAATGAATTTGAAAAAATTTATAATAGAAAAATGTCTAAAGAAGAAATTCAAATTATAAGACTTGCTTATTTTATGGGAAAAACAAAACAATTTATTATAAAAGATGAATAATTTTCCATAAAGTAGTTATTCTAATTACTAAAGGAGGCTACTTAAAATGGTGCTTGTTTTAGTAAATTCAATGTTTTTTATTTTTAGATTTATATTCAATATAATTAAATTTTTAATATACATATGTGTGAAAGTATTATCCCTTGTATTAAAGGTCCCACTACTTAGATTTGCCTTATTACTTTTTGTTTTAGGACATTTTTTAGATTTAAAATTTGAATTTTTATCTAAAATTTATATCATTTATATCATACATTTAGGAGCATTGTATTTTAATATTTATAAAAGATTATTTATTTATTTAAATTATACTTATAATAAACTATATAATTTCTTTAAAGTTTCTTTTTCCTTAAGACCATTAAAAAATGAGAGTATAATTTTAAATAATTTATGCATAGAAAACGATGATTCAAATAACTGTACTATAGATGATTTAGTAATAACTGATGGCGGTATTTTTATTATTAAAACTTTAAATTATTCTTATAATGAATTTTTACTTAAAAGTACTACTAATAATAAATCCAAAAGTAAATTAAATAACGATTCGTTAATTGACTTAGAAATAATCTATAAAATTTGTGATGAATGTAATAACTGTTATACCTTACTAAAAGAAATTATATCTTCTGAAATACCTATAACTCAGGTTATTGTTTTACCTAATGAGGATTCAGTTGTTCCTTTAGATGATAATATTAAAATTCCAATTATATTGGCAAAGGATCTGCCATTTTTCATCAAAAAGAATCTTGATACATCTAAAAATTGTTCACCATTATCTTTAAAAAATACCTTATTAGATAACAAGGTTTGGTTCTTTGATATCTTGCTTTTAAAACTTAAATACTTTATTTCAAATAATAAAGTATTATTATTATTTTTTTTAATTTCTTTAATTTTCTATTCTGTATCTACTACTTCTGTATCATACATTTCTTTTCGCTTTTTAAAGTAAAATTATAAGCTATGAAAATAAATATAATATTTATTTTCATAGCTTACTTTTTATATTATTTCATATTCTTTCATTTCATCCCTTAATTTAGATATACCTTCTACTAAAGTATTGGGAAATAAATTTTTAATGTATTCAATTATACTATCGCAATTACCACCATTTTCTGCAATTGATATACTTTCTATTAAAATAGGTACATTTACCCCTGTAAGTACATAAAATTTATTTGGCTCTCTAATACATCTTACCATACACCTTTTAAAAGGACTTCCATTTATCATATCACAAAATATAATTATCTTTTCACATTTACCATAAAGATTTGATATAGCACTGCTAATCTTTTTATCTAAATCATAAACTTTTTCACTATCAATATAATCAACTACTTCTATATTTTCACGCTCACCAATTAACATCTTACAAGCACTATATAATCCTGAGGCAAAGTTACCATGACCAGTTATAATAAATCCAACCATTACTTAACTTATCCTCCTTACTTATATTAAGATAGTTAAAATACATGATACTAAATACCATTTATATATAATTTATTAATATATTCCATAAATTCTATATATATTATTATATCTCTATCTTCGTCTTGTTATTCAATAATATTAAACTAGAAGTTATCCTAACATTTCGTATTTATCTAAATTTGCTTGCTTGACTATTTTGTTATAAACATGTTTTATATCATCTACATTATTATTAAATGCCATATTTTCAATTAATGAATCTAAGATAATCATTATTTCCTTTTCATCTAATTTTAATTCCATAAATCTCACACTCTCTTTTTATAGTTTCATATTGAACTATTTATTCTCACTAAGCTTAATAAACTCTTCTATGTCCTCTTCGATTGTTTTAAGTGAATTTTCCCAGAATGTTTTATTATGAATATCAATTCCTACAGCCTTTGTTATATCTGCAATTTTATTTTTTCCTGTAATAGATAAAAGTTTTTCATACTCACTTGTAAAACTTTCTCCCTTATTAATATATTCTGCATATAAACCTTTTGCAAATAAAAGCCCAAATGCATAAGGGAAATTGTAGTAATTGTAATTAGCATCATAATAATGCGGTTTCCATGTCCACATATATGGATGTAAGTATTCTGGATCTAACCCATCCCCATATGCTTCTCTTTGTGCATTAAGCATAAGTTCTTTTATTTGTTCTACTGTTAAAGAACTTTCTTTTCTAGCTTCAAAAACTGATTTTTCAAATAAAAATCTTGAATAAATATCTACAATAACTTGAGTACAATCACAAATTTCAGCTTCTAATATTGCAAGTGCTTCTTCTTTACTAGCTTCCTTAATTGCTGCCTTCTTTATAATTGTTTCACAAAATGTAGATGCTGTTTCTGCTATTGGCATTGGATATTCTGAATTTAATGTAGCTTCATTCTTTAAACATTCTCCATGGAATCCATGGCCAAGTTCATGGGCCATAGTAACTACATCTCCAAAACTTCCACTATAATTTAATAATATTCTACTTTCACCTATAAAGTGAAGTCCAGCACAAAATGCTCCTCCAACTTTTCCTTCTCTAGGTTCTACATCTATCCAACTATTATCCATTGCTTTCTTTGCATAATCAGCCAAGTGGTCACTAAATGTTCTAAAGTTTTTAACTACAAATTCACAGCCTTCTTCATAAGTAAATTTCATATCTGCATTAGATACTGGTGCATATAAATCATACCAAGGTAATCCATTTTTATGTCCTAATAATTCTGCTTTTTTTCTAAGATATTTTCTAAATACAGGTAAACTTTCCTTCATTGCATCAAGCATTGCATTTAAAGATTCTTCATCCATTCTTGAATCTATAAGAGTTTTTTCTAGTGGAGATTTATATCCTCTAAAATTACAAACTGTTAAAACTTCTCCCTTAATTCCATTAAGAGAAGCTGCTACTCCTTCTTCCACCTTTTTATAAGCTTCTATTTCAGCTTCATAAGCTCTCTTTCTTACTTTAGCATCCTTATCTTCGGCCATATTTAAAACTACTGTTAATGGATATTCTTTTTTTACCCCATCTTCATCAATTTCAACCATTAAAGATGAAATTAGATTATCTTTTAGCTTACTCCACGCATTTGAACCTGTATTTTTCATATTAGCAATTATGTTTTCTTCTCTATCACTTAATAAGTATTTACTTTGATCCACTACATTTTTTAATACAAACTCATGTGCTTTTAATAATTCAGATTGATTTATTACTTTATCTATATCAGTTATAGAACTAATATATCTTTCTATCTTTGTTGATGCTTCAACTATATTAGTTAATTTCTTTTCAAATACATCTGAATATTTAAGTGCTTCTGCATTTTTTGTATTTACACTTATATTAAGTTCTATAAAACTACCTAATCTTGATACTAAATCTGTTAATTTTGAAAATCTTTTTATATATTCTTCTAATTTATCTATAATATTTTCATTATCTGTTACAATTTTATCTACCCATTTATTAATATCATCTATTTTATTATCTAATTTTTCCATATCGATTTTAAATTCATTACTATGAAATGATGGATATAATTCTTTTAAACTCCAATTTAAATTCATTTTTTACTCCTCCCAATTCTATTTTAAAATTTCATCTATTAAATTTAATTCTTCATTTGTAAAATCTAATTTATTAATTGCTAAAACACACTCTTCAATTTGACTAACCTTACTAGCTCCTATAAGAACTGAAGTAACATTATTACCTCTTAATACCCATGATAAAGCCATTTGAGATAGCTTTTGTCCTCTATTTGCAGCTACTTCATTTAATCTTGATACTTTTTTTATTAACTCTTCATTTATATCACTTGCTTGTAAAAATCTACTTTCACTAGCTACCCTAGAATCACTTGGAATACCATTTAAATATCTATCAGTTAATCTTCCTCCAGCTAAAGGTGAAAAAGCAATACTTCCTACTCCTTCTTCTTTTAAAACATCTAAAAGCCCATCTTCAACCCATCTATCAAGCATAGAATATCTTGGTTGATGTATAAGACATGGTGTTCCTAATTCTTTTAACACTTCAATTGCCCTTTTTGCTTCTTTAGGCTTGTAATTTGAAATCCCTACATATAAGGCTTTTCCTTGTCTTACTAGTAAATCTAATGCAGACATAGTTTCTTCAATTGGTGTTTCTGGATCTGGTCTATGATGATAAAAAATATCAACATAATCTAAACCTAATCTTTTTAAACTTTGATCTAAACTTGATACTAAGTATTTTTTTGATCCCCAATTTCCATAAGGACCTGGCCACATATCATATCCAGCTTTTGAAGAAATTATCATCTCATCTCTATATGATTTAAAATCATCTTTTAATATTCTACCAAAATTAGTTTCTGCAGAACCATATGGTGGGCCATAATTATTTGCTAAATCAAAATGAGTTATTCCTAAATCAAAAGCTTTTCTAACCATAGCTTTGCTATTTTCAAAATTATTTATATCACCAAAGTTATGCCAACATCCTAAAGAAATAGCTGGCAATAATAATCCACTTTTCCCACACCTTCTATATTTCATATTGTCATATCTTTTTTCATTTGCTACATAAACCATATTTTATCCCCCTCTTATATAATTCCATATTTTATATTATATACCTATATATAAAATAATACCATTTTCTTATTTGTTAAATTTTACACGCTAAATAGTAGCTATCATTTTATATAAAAAATAAACTTTAAGTAGTTTTAATAATTAAAACTACTTAAAGCTCATAAAATTTATTAATCAATATTTATAATAGCTTTTATTATTTATCGATTTTAACTTGTAATTTTTCAATCCATCCCTTTTTATACTTTAATGATATATATCCAATAATACTCATTATAAATGCTCCAAGGGCATCAACTATTAAGTCTTTCATAGTATCTACCAATGCAGCTCTGCCAATAAGTGCTTCACCACTTTCTAAAGCAAACTTTTGCATATTTAATCCTAATACTCCATCAAAAGTAAATTCATATATTTCCCAAACTACTCCTAATGTTACTGCAAAACAAAATGAGAATATAACTACAAATAATGGACTTAAATTCATAGGAACTTCCTCTGTCTTGTTTAATAATGTTACAAAAGAAAACCCTAAAGCCCCAAGCATAGCTCCACTAAATGTATGCAAAATAGTATCCCAATGAGGTACATTATAATAAAAACTTTTAACTTCTCCTAAGTAGATTGCACAATATAAAAATATTGTGTATAAAATAAGCATATTAGATGGTATATCTATCCTTAATCTATGCTTTAACATCCCTGGTAACAACATTGCTACAACACCTAAAATACATTGAGTTAGCATTAAAACATAATCACTTTTTATACGAACAAATGGTTCATTTGGATTCATAATAGTTGGTGCCTTAGCAATTGCATAAATTAAATAAACAATAGTAGAAATTAACGAAAGCATTACAAAATAATTTAATATCTTTTGCCAATTAATTTTTCTCTTTTTCATTTTTCTCTCCTTGCTAGTAATATAATATAAGTAAAAATCTATACTATATAATTCTAAAATTATATTTTCAAAACACTATTCTATATTAAAAAATGATAAAAGTAAAATAATATACCGTAATATTTGCAATATTAACAAATTTTTAATTATTTTCATTTTTCCTATTTACACTTTTTACTAACTATTATATTATATATATCAAAGATAAATAACAGCGTTGATAGAAAAAAGTAGTTTTTATGATCTATTAAAGCGAGCAAGGGATGGTGTAAGCCTTGTAAGAGTAGTTTTAATGAAAAACATTCTTGAGCTTCTAACCGAAAGAGTGAAATCTGAAGATTAAATTGAAATTGCATCTTAAAAGGAAATACCTTTTCCTTGCGTCAAAGGTGTAAGTTCGATTTGCCAAATTAAAATTACATCTTAAAAGGAAATACCTTTTCCTTGCATCAAAGGTGTAAGTTCGATTTGCCAAATTAAAATTTGGAATCTCACTTATCTCACTTAAGTAGACTTAGACGGGGTCTGACCGTTAAAAAGGAACAGTCTTGAATTTGTATTCAGCACTGATTGAGATAGTATATTTTTATACTAATTTAGGTGGTACCGCGGAAGTAACCTTTCGTCCTATATATTTTAGGACGAAAGGTTTTTTTATATTATTTATTATTTTAGGAGGAATATTTTATGAAAGAACAATTAAAATCACAAGTTTTTGTACCAAAAAACTATAAATCAAGCTTATCTTTAATAGAAACAGAAGTAGCAATAAAAAAAGTTAAAGATTTTTTTGAAAGTAAGCTTGCCGAAATATTAAATCTTACAAGAGTTTCAGCTCCATTATTTCTTGATCATAACTCTGGATTAAATGATAATTTAAATGGAATAGAAAGACCTGTTAGCTTCGATATGCTTGCAATAAATGATAGCAATTTGGAAATAGTACATTCTTTAGCTAAATGGAAAAGATTCGCTCTTCACAGATATGACTTCAAAGTAGGAACTGGCTTATATACTGATATGAATGCTATAAGAAGAGATGAAGAACTAGATAACTTACATTCAATATATGTTGATCAATGGGATTGGGAAAAAGTTATATCTAAAGAAGATAGAACTATAGAAACATTAAAATCTACAGTAAATAAAATATTCTCAGTATTTAAAGCAACGGAAGACTTTATTTGCTCTGAATATCCATCACTTGATAAAATTTTACCTGATGAAATTACTTTTGTTACATCTCAAGAACTTGAAGATATGTATCCTTCTTTAAGCTCTAAAGAAAGAGAAAATGCTATATGTAGAGAACATAAAGCAGTATTTATAATTGGTATTGGTGATACATTAAAATCTGGAGAAAAACATGATTGTAGAAGCCCTGATTATGATGATTGGTCATTAAATGGAGATATTTTATTCTACAATCCTTTATTCGATACTGCTATAGAACTTTCATCAATGGGTATTAGAGTAGATAAAAAAGCCTTAGATTATCAACTTACTAAAGCTGGTTGTGAAGATAGACGTACTCTTCCATTCCATAAAGCTTTATTTGAGGATAAACTACCACTTACTATGGGTGGTGGAATTGGACAATCAAGAATCTGTATGTTCTTTTTAAGAAAAGCTCACATTGGTGAAGTACAAGCATCTATTTGGGATGAATATACTCATGAAAAATGTGAAGAAGCTGGAATTGAACTTCTTTAATATACAATTACTTATACATTTAAAAAAATCACTTTATATTAAATAAGTAATTATATAAATAATTGGCTGTATTTAAGAATAATGTTGATATTAACCTAACTCTTAACACAACCTTTTTAATTTTTAATCGAGTAGGAGGAAAATAATTATTTTATTTTCCGTCCTCTCACACCACCGTGCGTACCGGTCTGGTACACGGCGGTTCTTTAAGTTTAATGAATTTTAATATATTGATGCGTTAGGCTTTTCAAGCCTAAGTCGGTAAAGAATTGATTTGTAAGTGTAGTATTTGATATAGCACTATTAGCTGTTCGCCAATATCCTTTACGGGTATTGGCAAATTTTATTGCTTGATAGTGATTTAATCCCAATTTCTTAAGGTTTTTATATCTTGTTTTAACCTTTTTCCATTGTTTCCATATACACATTCTTAATCTTTGTCTTATCCATTTATCCAATTGTTGAGCAATACCTTTGCATTTGGCTATTCCATAATAATTAATCCATCCAATATTTATTTGGTTCATTTTAATTATTCTTTGTTCCAAAGTCATCGGTTTTGACCTTGATAGTATTTCTCTAATTTTATCTTTATATCTTTTTAATGATTGTTTAGATATAGTAGTGCA